>JASGDR010000558.1:0-6188 GCA_047607095.1 Caulobacter sp. | reverse complement strand
CTGGCTGCCGACCCAGCGGCCCGGTCGGCTGACGAAGGGCGCGCCGACGGGGGTGAAGGCCTGGCCGTCCAGGCTGTAGCTCAGCGTCACCCTGGCGTGGGTCGAGCGCAGCATCGAGGGCCAGTAGGGAGAGAAGTCCGGCGGCGGGTCGGCGACGACCACTGGCTCGGCGGTCATCCGCAGCCAGACCGACGCCGGAGCCTTGGCGGCGATCGTCTCCACCCGCTCGGGCTGGAACCTGTCGGCGCCTTGGCGGTCGACGCGCACCAGGGCCGGGCCGGCGGCGGTGTTCTGCAGGCCGATCCAGGCGTAGTCCGACCCGAACATGACGAGGCCCGCCCGCTCGCCGACCGCCTTGGGCGCGAAGTCGAGCCTGGTGGTGACGGTGCAGCGCTCGGCCGGCAGCTTCTGGGTCAGCAGGGCGCCGGTCTCCCAGAGGTTTTCGGGCGAGGAGATCGACTTCAGGCGCAGGCGGCCCGGCGCGGCTTTCAGGTCGGCCCAGTCGGCCTGGGAGTTGGCGTTCCACTGCCAGGCCGGGGACAGGCGGCCGTCGAAGTCGTCGCTGTCCTGCGGGGCGAGGATCGGGGAGGGGGTCTTGGTCGCCGGCTTGCGGTGGTTGAGCACCGGCTGGCCTATGCCGTCGCCGTCGGGATCCTCGCCGATCACCGGCCAGCCGTCTTTCCAGGCCATCGGCTGCAGCCAGACGCGGCGGCCGTAGGAGTCGGCGTCCTGGAAGTGCAGGAACCAGTCCTCGCCGGTCGGGGTGGTCACCCAGGCGCCCTGGTGGGGGCCGTTGATCGCCGTCGGGCCCTGGTCGAGCACGTCGCGGCCCTCGTAGGGGCCGGCAAGCTTGCGCGAGCGGAACACGCCTTGCCAGCCGCCCTTCACGCTGCCGCTGGGCACGAACAGGTAGTACCAGCCGTTCTTCTTGTAGAGCTTGGGCCCCTCGGTGGTCATCCACGGGAACGGGCCTTGCGAGGTCATGACCTTGGGCTGCTTGTCGCCCTCGACCAGGGTGATCGCCTCGCCGACCGCGCGGTCGCCAGCCTTGTTCAGGCGGCGGGCGGTGATGACGTTGGCGAAGCCGGCGCGGCTGCGGGCGAAGGCGGTGACCAGCCAGCCCTGGCCGTCGTCGTCCCAGAAGGGGGCCGGATCGATGACGCCGCGGCGGTCGTCGACCAGCACCGGCGCGGACCACGGTCCGGCCGGGTCCTTGGCCTTGACCAGGAAGATGCCGAAGTCGGGATCGGGATAGTAGATCAGGAACTCGCCGTTCCTGTGGCGGATGGCCGGCGCCCACACCCCGCCGCCGCGCCGGGGCGTGGCGTGGTGGGCGACGGGCGTGATCCTGGGCAGGGCGTGGCCGATGATCGTCCAGTTGACCAGATCGGTCGACTTCAGGATCGGCAGGCCGGGCGTGTTGGTGAAGGATGACGAGACCAGGTAGTAGGCCTCGCCCACGCGCACGACGTCGGGGTCGGAGTAGTCGCCGGCGAGGACGGGGTTTCTGTAGGTCCCGTCGCCCTGGTCGGGCAGCCAGGCGGGCTCGGCCTTGGAAGGCTCGGCCTGGACGGGAAGCGCCGCCAGCGATGCGGCAAGCAGGATCCATCCGCCCAAAGTTCGACTCAGACCCGCCATGACGCCTCCCGATGTTGTTATATTGATATCGTTATCAGTATCAGGGAAAAGCGCGGGCGAAAACCTCGTCCTTCGACAAGCTCAGGACGAGGTTTTCATCTCAAACGCCAGATGTCGCCTAGACCGGCGGCGGGGCCGTCGAGGCGCGTTCGATCAGCTGCAGTTCGCCCCGCACGTGGTCGCCGGCCTCGCCGCCGGGGCGCGACAGGTCCATGGCCAGCTTGACGGCCGAGGCGGCCATGTCGGCGATCGGCTGGCGGATGGTGGTCAGCTCGGGCCAGACGGTGGTGGCCACCGAGGTGTCGTCGAAGCCGGCGATGCTGAGGTCGGCCGGGATCGACAGGCCAAGGCCGTGGGCCACGGCGCTGACGGCGGCGGCCATGTCGTCGTTGGCGGCGAAGATCGCCGAGGGGCGGCGGCGCAGGTTCAGCAGATGGCGGGCCGCCTCCAGGCCGCCGCGATAGCTGAAGCCGCCGTCGGCGACATAGGTTTCGTCCACCGCGAGGCCGGCTTGCGCCATCGTCTCGCGGAAGCCCTGCTCGCGGCGCTGGGCGGTGGAGTGGGCCGGGTCGCCGCGCACGAACGCGATGTCGACGTGACCGAGGTCGATCAGGTGGCGGGTCATCATCCGCGCGCCCTCGAAGTCGTCGATGAACACGGCCGAGGCGCCCTCGCGCGGGAAGGCGGTGGCGAAGCTGACGGCGCCGATCCCGGCCTTGTTCAGCGATTCCAGGATCGCGGCGTCGTCGCACAGGGGCGGGGGCAGGATCACCGAGCCGACGCCGGCGTCGACCAGCTTCTGCACGGCCTGGGCCGGGGTGGGGTGGGCCTGGCTGGGCTCGATCAGCAGCTGGCAGCCGCTGAGGCTGGCTTGGCGGAAGGCGCCCATCAGGTAGTTCGACAGGTTCGACGAGCCGGCGTTGGAGTACAGCATGCCGATCTGGGAAACGCCGGTGCGGGTGGCGCGGGCCAGCGAGTTGGGCCGGTAGCCCAGGGCCTTGATCGCTTCCTCGACCTTGTCGCGCACGGCCTGGCGCACGTGCGGATAGCCGTTGACGACGCGAGAGGCGGTCATGGAGGAGACGCCCGCGGCCTGCGCCACGTCGTGAATGGTCGGCGCCTGTCGCTTCTGCGTGCTCAAGGAGTCCTCGCCCGAACTTTGCGACTCTCCGAGGGTCGCCGGCGCAGTCTAGCGAACACCGCACCGATAAGTCCAAGCGAGAGAAGGAGAACCGGCCGGCGGACGAACGCGCGTTTTTGCGCTGGCGTGGGCTGTCGGCGCCGCTAGGATGAATTGTTATCGTGAACAATCGCGATGCGTTCGAGGATGGTGCGTTCGTGAAGAGTCCCCGCAAGGCCAGGCCGGCGTCCGCGCCCAATGCCGTGAAGGCGGCGGAGGAGACCGCGCGCCCGAGCCCGCCCCGGACCAGCACCATCCACGACGTCGCCCGCCACGCCGGGGTCGGCTCGATGACCGTCTCGCGGGTGATCCGGGGCACGGCCAATGTCAGCCCGGCCATGCGCGAGCGGGTCGAGGCCTCGGTGCGGGCGCTGAACTACCAGGTCAACGTGGCGGCGCGGGCCACGCGCTCGCGCGCCTCGGCCGCCCGGGTCGGCATCCTCTACAGCAACCCCAGCGCCTCCTATCTCAGCGACATCATGATGGGCGGGCTGGAGCAGAGCTCGAAACTGGCCAGCCACCTGATCCTCGAGCGCTGCGAGGGACTGGCCGGCCAGAAGCAGGCGGTGAAGCGGCTGCTGGCGGCGGGGGTGGACGGGGTGATCCTGCCGCCGCCGCTGTGCGACTCGCGCCAGACCATCAACATGCTGCGGGCCGAGGGGGTGACGGTGCTGGCCCTGGCCACCGCCCGGCCGATGGTCGACGTCTCCAGCGTGCGCATCGACGACTTCGAGGGCGCGCTGGCCATGACCCGCCACCTGGTCGCCCTGGGCCATCGCGATATCGCCTTCATCAAGGGCGACCCGCAGCACACCCCGACGGAGCTGCGCTACGAAGGTTTCCTGGCCGGCATGGCCGAGGCGGGCCTGACGGTGCGGCCCGAATGGGTGGCCCAGGGCCTCTTCACCTACCGCTCGGGGCTGGCGGCGGCGGAAAAGCTGTTCGAGGCGCGGTTGCGTCCCAGCGCCATCTTCGCCAGCAACGACGACATGGCCGCCGCCGCCCTGGCCGTGGCGCACGGGCGCCAGATCGCCGTGCCGCGCGACCTGACCATCTGCGGCTTCGACGACACCGCTGTCGCCACCACCGTCTGGCCCGAGCTGACCACGATCCACCAGCCGATCGCCGAGATGGGCCGGGCGGCGGTCAGCCTGATCGTCGAGGAGATCCGCGCCCGCAAGCTGGGGGCCGATCCGGCCCCGGTGCATCACCTGCTGCCCTTCACCCTGATGGATCGCGCCTCGTCCGACGCCGCGCCGCCTTAAATCGCGCCGGCCCTGAATCTCGCTGGCGATGTCGGCTTGAAGGGGCTTCGATCGTCGTTCCGGGCGAGAGGTCGACGGGGTCGGCCCAGGCGAGGAGACGAGCGATGCGCGTGATGGTGCTGGTCAAGGCCACCGAGGACAGCGAGCAGGGGTTCGTCCGCTCGCCCGAGACCATGGCGATGATGGAGGCCATGGGCCGGTTCAACGACGAACTGGCCGCGGCCGGGATCCTGGTGGCGGCCGATGGCCTCAAGCCCTCGTCGGCGGGCAAGCGGGTGGCGTTCGACGGCGCGGCCCGCACGGTGATCGACGGACCTTTCGCTCCGTCGCGCGAGCTGGTCGCCGGCTTCTGGCTGTGGGAGGTGAAGGACCTGGACGAGGCGGTGGCCTGGGTGAAGCGCTGCCCCAACCCGATGCCGGGCCCCAGCGAGATCGAGATCCGGCCGATCTATGAGCTGGCGGATTTGATGGGGGAGGGCTGAGGGGGCAGGCCTATGATCGTGTCATCCCGGCCGTAGCGTAGCGAAGAGCCGGGACCTCCCACGGTTGTCGAACCTGCCGACGTGGGAGGTCCCGGCTCTACGGAGCGCTGGCGCGCTCCTTCGGCCGGGATGACAGGTTTTGGGTATGCCAGCCTCTAAGCCACCCGCTCGCTCAGCAACTCCCGCGCCTCCTCCAGGCTCCATAGCCGCGCGGCGCCGCGCACGCCGGAGGCGTCGCCCCAGACGGCGGGCTTGATGCGGGTGCTCCAGCGGTCGGCGAACACGTGGGTCGCGACCAGGCCGGGCAGGCGCTGGCAGACCTCGGGCACGTTCGACAGGCCGCCGCCGACGACGATGGCGTCGGGGTCGAGGATGTTGCACAGCACCGCCACCGAGCGGCCCAGGCGGTCCATCAGACGGTCGAAGGCGGCGGTCGCGGCGGCGTCGCCGGCGCGCCAGGCGGCGATGATCTCCTCGCCGCTGCGGGCCAGGCCCGTGGCCTCCTGGAAGTCGCGGCGCAGGCCGGTGCCCGACACCCACATTTCCAAGCAGCCGTTCTGGCCGCACCAGCAGCGGGGGCCTTCGCGCTCGTCCGCCGTCGGCCAGGGCAGGGGCATGTGGCCCCATTCGCCGGCGATGCCGTTGCCGCCCTCGATCAGCTTGCCGTCGACCACCAGGCCGCCGCCGCAGCCGGTGCCCAGGATGATGGCGAAGACCACGCGCGCCCCGGCGCCGGCGCCGTCGACGGCTTCCGACAGGGCCAGGCAGTTGGCGTCGTTGGCCAGCCGCACGGGGCGGCCCACGACCTGCGACAGGTCCTCGCGGAAGCGGCGGCCGTTCAGATACAGCGAGTTGGCGTTGCGCATCACGCCGGTGGCCGGCGAGATCGAGCCGGGCGCGCCGATCCCGAGGGTGCCGCGCGTTCCGAGTTTCTGCTCCAGCTCGCCGACCAGGTCGCGCACGACGGCCAGCGCCTTGTCGTAGCCGCCCGGATTGGGAACGCGGGCCTTGGCCAGCACCTCGCCGCTGGCGTCCAGGGCGGCGGCCTCCACCTTGGTGCCGCCGAAATCCACGCCGATCTGAATCACCAGTAGGGCTCCCAAACCCGGGTGAGGCGGACCAGCGCCTCGAGCAAGAAGTAGTCGCCCCACAGGCAGGCCTCGTCGACGCCGACGCGGTTGGGCATGTGGTAGACGCCGTGGGCCAGGACGCCCGTCCCGGGTTCGCCCAGCGGCAGCAGGTAGCGCTCGCCCAGGGTCTCGACCATGGCCAGGGCCGCGGCCTCGTACGTCGCGCGGTCGGGGTCGGCCAGCGGCAGGGCGCGGGCCAGCTCCAGCAGGCCGCAGGCGGCGATGGCGGCGGCCGAGCTGTCGCGCTCGGCGTCGGTGAACACCAGGTCCCAGCAGCAGATCAGGTCGTCCGGCAGGCGGTTGAGGAAGTAGTTGGCCAGCCGCGCGGCCAGGGCGATCAGGCCGGGGTCGGCCTTGTAGCGGTGCACCAGCGGGAAGCCCGAGATCCCCCAGGCCTGGCCGCGGGCCCAGCAGGAGTCGTCGCTGAAGCCCTGGTGGGTCTTGCCGCCGACCGGCTCGCCGGTCCGGGGGTCCATGTAGAACGTATGGAAGG
>JASGDR010000557.1:0-15102 GCA_047607095.1 Caulobacter sp. | reverse complement strand
CCTGCGGAGCGGCGGCCGGAGCCTCCGGCGCCCGGACGCGCGGCGCCGGCGGCGGGGCGACGTCGATCAGATCGACCAGCAGGCTCTGGGGCTCGACCGGCGGCGGCATGATCCTGATCGCGCTGATCAGGCCGACGCCCAGCAGCACGTGCAGGCCGCTCACCACGATCAGGGCGAGAGCGAAAGGCCTCCTGGGGCGAACTGTCGATCGCCTACCGGCCATCCCGAATCCTTGCCTGCGCGCAACAGGCGCGAGGCGTTCCCGTTACAGAGCCCATGGGGCGCGAGGATGTCGGCATTGATGCGGCGGCGAAAAGAAAAGGCCCGGCGTCGCCGCCGGGCCTCCTCATTTCGCTGGTCAGGCGAAGACGACCTCAGGCCGCCGCCTTCTCCTTGACGCCGAAGCGGCCGTAGAAGGTCTCGCCCTTGGCGGCCATCTCGCGCAGCAGGGCCGGCGGGGTGAAGCGCGTGCCGTAGGCCTGGGCCAGCTGGTCGAGGGTCTCGACGAACTTGGCCACGCCGATGCCGTCGATGAAGCTGATCGGGCCGCCGGTCCAGGGCGCGAAGCCCCAGCCCAGGATGGCGCCGACGTCGGCTTCGCGCGGATCGACGATCACGCCTTCCTCGAAGCAGCGCGCGGCCTCGACGGCTTGGCGGTACAGCAGGCGGGTGCGGATCTGCTCGATCAGCGCCGCGTCGGCGTCGGTGATCTTGACCTCAACCAGCTCCGAAAGGCCCGGCCACAGGGTCTTCTGACCCTTTTCCGGATAGTCGTAGAAGCCCTTGCCGTTCTTGCGGCCGTAGCGGCCCAGTTCCTCGACCATCTTGGCGATGATCGCGGTGAACGGACGCTCCTCGTACTTGTCGCCCAGGTCCTTCTTCGTCTGGACGGCGATCTTGTGCGACAGGTCCAGCGCGACGTCGTCGTGCATTTCCAGCGGGCCGCGCGGCATGCCGGTGGCGCGACCGACGTTGTCGATGATCGCCGGCGCGATGCCGTCGCTGAGCAGCTCCATGCCTTCCTGCACGAAGGTGCCGAAGCAGCGCGAGGTGTAGAAGCCGCGGCTGTCGTTGACGACGATCGGGGTCTTCTTGATCTTCAGGACGTAGTCGATCGACTTGGCCAGGGCTTCCTGGCTGGTCTTCTCGCCCATGATGATCTCGACCAGGCCCATCTTGTCGACCGGCGAGAAGAAGTGGATGCCGATGAACGAGGCCGGACGCACCGAGGCCTCGGCCAGGCCGGTGATCGGCAGGGTCGAGGTGTTGGAGCCGAAGATGGCCGTGTCGGCCAGCTGGGCCTCGGCCTTCTTGGTCACGTCGGCCTTGATGTCGCGGTTTTCGAACACGGCCTCGATGACCAGGTCCGAACCCTTGACGTTCTCGTAGTCGGCGGTCGGGTGGATGAGCGCCAGGATGGCCTCGCCCTTTTCCTGGGTCAGCTTGCCGCGCGAGACGGCCTTCTTGACCAGGCCTTCGGCGTAGCCCTTGCCCTTTTCGGCGGCTTCCTGCGACTGGTCGATCAGGACGGTCTCGATGCCGGCCATGGCCTGAACATAGGCGATGCCCGCGCCCATCATGCCGGCGCCGAGCACGGCGACCTTCTTGACGTCGTAGTGCGGCACGCCGGCCGGACGGCCCGAACCCTTGCCCAGCTCCTGAAGCGACAGGAACAGGGTGCGGATCATGCCCTTGGCCTGCGGCGTCATCAGGGTCTTGATGAAGTAGCGGGTCTCGATGCGGATGGCCGCGTCGAACGGAACCTGCAGGCCTTCATAGACGGCCTTCATGATGTTCTGCTGGGCCGGGTAGTTGCCGTAGGTGTTCTTGCGCAGCATGGCGTTGCCCATGATGAACACCTGGGCGCCCGACGGGGTGTAGGGGCCGCCGCCGGGGATCTTGAATTCCTTCTTGTCCCACGGCGCGACGGGGTCGCCCTTGGTCTTGATCCAGGTCTTGGCGGCTTCGACTTCCTGGCCGGCCGGCACGACCTCGTGCGCGACCTTCAGGGCCACGGCCTCGGCCGGCTTCATCGACTTGCCTTCGAGGAGGTACGGCGCGGCGGCCATCACGCCCATCAGGCGCGTCAGGCGCTGGGTGCCGCCGCCGCCCGGCAGCAGGCCGACCTTGGCTTCCGGCAGGCCGAGCTGCAGCTTCGGCAGGTCGCCGACCACGCGGTAGTGGCAAGCCAGGACGAATTCCAGGCCGCCGCCCAGCGCCAGGCCGTTGATGGCCGCGGCCACCGGCTTGCCGCTGGTTTCCAGCTCGCGGAAGGCCTTGTTCAAAGCAAAGCCGGCGTCGAACGCGGCTTGCAGATCGCCGCCGCCGAGGCCGCCGGAACCGCCCAGTTCACCCAGGTCCGCGCCGGCGCAGAAGCCGGTGGTCTTGCCCGAGGTGATGACGACGCCCTTGATCTCGGCGTCGGTCTTGATGCGCTCGACCAGCTCGCCGACTTCCTTGATCACCGAAGCGGTCAGGGTGTTCATCGTGCGGCCGGGGACGTCGAAGGTGACCAGGGCGATGCCGTCGCCGTCGACCTCGATCTTGAAGTTTTCCATGTTCTTCTTCTCCAGATCCGCGAAGCGGTGGAGGGGCGCGCGCCGCGCTACTCCCTCAGTCGCTCCGCGACAGCTCCCCCGGAGGGGGAGCATCGGTTGCTATCAGACGCGTTCGATGACCGTGGCGGTGCCCATGCCGGCGCCGACGCACAGGGTGATCAGGGCGGTTTCCTTGTCGGAGCGTTCCAGCTCGTCGACCATGGTGCCCAGGATCATCGCGCCGGTGGCGCCCAGCGGGTGGCCCATGGCGATGGCGCCGCCGTTGACGTTCATCTTGTCGTGCGGGATGTCCAGCGCCTGCATCATGCGCAGGACGACGGCCGCGAAGGCTTCGTTCAGCTCGTAGAGGTCGATGTCGGCGACTTCCATCTTGAGCTTCTTGAGCAGCTTCTCGGTGACCAGCGAGGGGCCGGTCAGCATGATCGACGGCTCCGAACCGATCGAGGCCATGCCCTTGATGCGGGCGCGGGCCTTGAGACCGAGCGCGTCGCCCATCTCCTTGGTGCCGATCAGCACGCCGGCGGCGCCGTCGACGATGCCCGAGCTGTTGCCCGCGTGGTGGACGTGGGTCATGCGCTCGACCTGCGGGTAGCGCTGGGTGGCGACCGCGTCGAAGGCCATCTCGCCCATGCCCGTGAACGAGGCGTTCAGCGAGGCCAGGGTCTGCATGGTGGTGGCGCCGCGGACGGTTTCGTCGTGCGACAGGATGTCGAGACCCAGCTGGTCCTTCACCGGCACGACCGACTTCTTGAAGCGGCCCTCGGCCCACGACTGAGCGGCGCGGCGCTGGCTCTCGACGGCGTAGGCGTCGACGTCGTCGCGGGAAAAGCCGTAGAGGGTGGCGATCAGGTCGGCCGACACGCCCTGCGGCATGAAGTAGGTCTTGAAGGCCGACGACGGGTCGGTCGGCCAGGCGCCGCCGTCGCTGCCCATCGGCACGCGGCTCATGCTCTCGACGCCGCCGCCGATGGTCAGGTCGGCTTCACCCGAGATGACCTTGGCCGCGGCCATGTTCACCGCTTCCAGGCCCGAGGCGCAGAAGCGGTTGATCTGCACGCCGGCGACGCTCTCGGCGTAGTCGGCGGTCAGGACGGCCGTGCGGGCGATGTCCGAGCCTTGCTCGCCGACCGGAGCCACGCAGCCCAGCACGACGTCGTCGACCTTGGAGGTGTCCAGGCCGTTGCGGTCGCGGATAGCTTCCAGCACCTGGCTGGCCAGCGACAGGGCGGTGATCTCGTGCAGAGATCCGTCCTTCTTGCCCTTGCCGCGCGGGGTGCGCACGGCGTCGAAGATGTAAGCGTCGGCCATTGAATGGCTCCTTCCTGCGATCTTTTAAATCGTTAGCCCCAGAGCGCGATCGCGCTCTAGATCTTTGTTTTCAAAGCCTTTTCACCCACTTCCAATGCGAGCATTGGAAGTGGAAAGGCTTTGCGGGGATTCTTGGACCGCCGGCTCGACGCGGACGTCCGTCCGAACCGAGTTGGCGATGAAACAGGCGTGGTGGGCGGCCTCGTGCAGGGCCGCCAGCTCGGCGTCGTCGGGCGCGTCGCCCTCGAAGACGATGTCGGGGCGAAGGGCGACGTGGCTGACCCAGTGAGCGCCGTGCTCGTTCTTGGTCATCGTGCCCTCGGCCTTGTCGCGATAGGCGCTGATGAAGAAACCGGCGCGACGGGCCAGGTCGAGGAAGGTCAACATGTGGCAGGACGACAGCGCCGCCACGAACATCTCCTCGGGATCGACGCCCGCCGGGTCCGACCAGGGCAGCGGCACCACCGACGGCGAAGCCGAGCCGAGCGCCGTCACGCCGCCGTCGAACGACAGGGTATGGGCGCGGCTGTAGCGGCCCCTGGCGAAGTCCGCCCCGAGCTCCAGCTTCCAGTCGACGATGGCGACGTGGGTCGACATCACTTCTTCCAGGCGCCGATCGGCGACTTGTGGATCGGCGCGCACGAGAGGCCGCGCGCGCTGGCCTTGGCCGAATAGACCACCCGCTGGCCGAACTCCGGCGCGGGCAGGCGGCAGGGCGTGAAGCCCGGCGTGTTCACGGTCAGGGTCCAGGTCGCGATCTTGGAGCGCAGCAGGTTGTTGCACTGCTCGACGCCCGGCTTCAGCGGCAGGTCGAAGGCGCCGGGCTGGGGGCGCTTGCCCTCCAGCTTGCCGGAGAACTGCAGCGGGCGGCGGCCCTCGGCCTTGACGCAGACCACGGCCGAGCGGGCCGCGTCGTTGGCAAGAGAGGGCGGAGGCGGAGGGGGAGCGTCGGCGAACAACATCAGAGCGTCCTCGCGATCAGCAGTTTCATGATCTCGTTGGTGCCGCCGTAGATGCGCTGGACGCGGCTGTCCTTGTACATACGGGCGATCGGGTACTCGTTCATGAAGCCGTAGCCGCCGAACAGCTGCAGGCAGCGGTCGACGATCTTGTTCTCCAGGTCCGTCACCCAGTACTTGGCCATCGAGGCCGTCGAGGCGTCGAGGTCGCCCTTCAGGTGGCGCTCGATGCAGTGGTTGACGAACACCTTGGCGACGGTCGCCTCGGTCTTGCACTCGGCCAGCACGAACTGCGTGTTCTGGAAGGCCAGGATCGGCTTGCCGAAGGCCTGGCGCTCCTTGACGTAGGCGATGGTCAGCTCGAGCGCCCGCTCGATGGTGGCCATGCCCTGCACGGCGATGTTCAGCCGCTCCTGCGGCAGCTGGGCCATCAGCTGGAAGAAGCCCTGCCCTTCCTCGGTCCCGAGCAGGTTCTCGGTCGGGATCTTCACGTCGTTGAAGAACAGTTCCGAGGTGTCCTGGGCCTCGTGGCCCAGCTTGTCGAGGTTGCGGCCGCGCTCGAAGCCTTCGGCGCCGTCGGTCTCGACGACCACCAGGCTCGTGCCGCGCGCGCCGCCGGCCGGGTCGGTCTTGGCGACGACGATAATCAGATTGGCCGTCTGGCCGTTGGTGATGAAGGTCTTGGAGCCGTTCACCACGTACTGGTTGCCGACCTTCTTGGCCGACGTCTTGACGCCTTGCAGGTCGGAGCCGGCGCCCGGCTCGGTCATGGCGATCGCGCCGACCAGCTCGCCGGTCGACAGGCGCGGCAGCCACCGCTGCTTCTGCTCCTCGGTGCCGTAGTGGAAGATGTACGGCATGACGATGGCGTTGTGCAGGCTGGCGCCGAAGCCGTCGACGCCCTTCTTGCCCAGCTGCTCCATCAGCACGACCTCGTGGCGATAGTCGCCGCCGGAGCCGCCGTATTCCTCGGGCGTGGAGAGGCCGAGCAGACCGGCCTCTCCCGCCTTGTTCCACATCGAGCGATCGACGCAGTGGTTCTTGCGCCAGGTCGCCACGACGTTTTCAGGCGCGTGCTCGTCGAAGAACTTGCCCACCGCGTCCTCGAAGATCGCGATGTCTTCTTCGGCCATAAAGGCGGGTTTTGCGACGTCGAGCACGCTCATGATCAGAAGGCCTCCGCGGGCAGCGCCATCAGGGTCGCCGAACCGGTCTTGAGTTTGGCCAGATGCGCCCCAGCGTCAGGCAAGACCCGCTCGATGAAATAACGGGCCGTGGCGACCTTGGTCGTGAAGAACGGGTCGGTGGAGCCTTCGGCGATCTTGGCGTTGGCCGCCTTGACCATCAGGGCCCACATGTAGGCCAGGCCCGTCAGGCCGAAGAGGTGCATGTAGTCGGTCGAGGCCGCGCCGGCGTTGTCCGGGTTCTGCAGGCCGTTCTGCATCAGCCACATGGTGCCGTCCTGCAGCTGGGCCTTGGTCGCCGCCAGGGCGTCGACGAACGGCTTCAGCTCGGCGTCGCCGTCGTTCTCGCCGACGAACTGGTCGATCTCCTGGAAGAAGGTCATCACGCCGCGGCCGCCCTTGGCCGCCAGCTTGCGGCCGACGAGGTCGAGGGCCTGCACGCCGTTGGTGCCTTCGTAGATCAGGGCGATGCGGCAGTCGCGCAGGTACTGGCTGACCGGGAAGTGCTCGGTGAAGCCCGAGCCGCCGTGCACCTGCACCGCGTTGGAGCAGGCCTGGAAGCCGCGATCGGTCAGGTAGCCCTTCAGCACCGGGGTCAGCAGGCCCATGTAGTCCTCGGCCTTGGTGCGCACCGCTTCATCGGGGTGGGCGTGGGCCAGGTCGCCGTGCAGGGCGGTCCAGAACAGGAAGGCGCGGCCGCCTTCGATGATCGCCTTGTTCTCCAGCAGCAGGCGACGCACGTCCGGGTGGACGATGATCGGGTCGGCCGGGCCGTCGGCGTTCTTCGGGCCGGTCAGCGAGCGGCCCTGCAGACGGTCCTTGGCGAAGGCGACGGCGGCCTGGTTGGCCGCTTCGGCCTGGGCGACGCCCTGCAGGCCGACGCCCAGGCGGGCCTCGTTCATCATCACGAACATCAGCTTCAGGCCGCTGTTCTCTTCACCGATCAGGTAGCCCTCGGCGTCGTCGTACTGCATGACGCAGGTGGCGTTGCCGTGGATGCCCATCTTCTCTTCGAGGCCGACGCACTTGGCGCCCTCGTTGCGCGCGCCCACCGAGCCGTCTTCCTTGGGGAAGAACTTCGGCACGATGAACAGGCTGATGCCCTTCACGCCGGCCGGGGCGCCCTCGATGCGGGCCAGCACCAGGTGGACGATGTTGTCCGACATGTCGTGCTCGCCGGCGCTGATCCAGATCTTCTGGCCGGTGATCTTGTAGCTGCCGTCGGCCTGCGGAACGGCCTTGGTGCGCAGCAGGCCCAGATCCGTGCCGCAGTGCGGCTCGGTCAGGTTCATGGTGCCGGTCCACTCGCCCGTGATCATCTTGGGCAGGTAGGTCTCTTTCTGCGCGTCGGTGCCGCCGGTGTGGATGGCCGAATAGGCGCCGTGGGCCAGGCCCGGATACATCGAGAAGGCCATGTTGGCCGAGCTCGACATTTCCGAGAACGACAGGTTCACGACGTGCGGCAGGCCCTGGCCGCCGTAGGTCGGGTCGGAACCGAGGCCGGTCCAGCCGCCTTCGCACAGGGCCTTGTAGGCTTCCTTGAAGCCCGGCGGGGTGGTGACGGTGTTGGTGACCGGGTCGAGCTTGCAGCCGGTCTTGTCGCCGACGCTGTTCAGCGGGGCCAGGACTTCACCGGTGAACTGGGCCGCGCCCTCGACGATCTGCTCGACGACGTCGATCGAGGCGTCGGCGAAGGCCGGCAGATTGCCGTACTGCTCGATGTTGAGCACGTCGCGCAGCAGGAACATGTGATCGCGAACGGGCGGCTGATAGGTCATTTAAAGCAGTCCTGATGGGTCGGATCGGGGAGAAAGGCGAAAGGAAACCCGCCCGTTCCGCCGGTCTTGGCGAAATCGGGCGCGGAAGGGATGGGCGCGGCGGCTTACTTGCCCAGCGCCATGTCCGCGTGGCCGTCGAGGCGGGCGCGCAACAGCTGCTCGTAGTCGGCCGAGCGCGGCAGCAGGTCGGGCCGGATCTCGGCGAGGCGACGCTCCAGGCGGTCGCAGGCTTCGCGCAGCTCGATCAGCGCGCCGTCGATATCCTCGCGCTGCTGCTCCAGGGCGGCGGCGCGCTCGCGGAACTTCTTCAGCGACCGGGCCATCTGCGCCGCGCCGTCGTCGTTCTCGTCATAGAGGTCGAGCAGCTCGCGGATCTCCGACAGCGACAGGCCCACGCGCTTGCCGCGCAGGATCAGCTGCAGGCGGACGCGGTCCTTGTGGGAGTAGACGCGGTTGAGGCCTTCACGAGCCGGATTGAGCAGGCCCTTGTCCTCGTAGAAGCGCAGCGCCCGGGGCGTGGCTTTGAATTCGTTGCAGAGCTGACGGATCGAGAACGTGCGCTCGGGACGTCGAAGATCAGCCACCATCGGTACCCTCCCAGGGTGCGGCCGGCCTTCCGGGCCGGGTCGTTGGTTATCGGCGTTCACGCTACGCCGGACCCTGCGGAACGTCAACGCTTACGTAAACGTCAACCTTGACCATTGGGCGTAGGTTTACATTCCTATGGCTTGGGCATAATTTCCTCGGAACTTCCGTTGGTTGGACGCGGGGACCGCCCGATGCTCTCGCACGCCGAACTGTGGACGGCGATCGACGCCCTGGCCAAGCGCTTCGACATGAGCCCGTCGGCCATGGCCAAGCTGGCCGGCCTCGACCCCACCGCCTTCAACCGATCCAAGCGCGGCGACGCCGACACGCGGCCGCGCTGGCCCTCGACGGAAAGCCTGGCCAAGGTGCTGGAAGCGACGGGGGTGGGGTTCTCGGAATTCGCGGCCCTGACGGAGACGTCGGGGCCTGGCGGCCCGGGCCGCCGGGCGGGCGTGCCGCTGATCGGCCTGGCCCAGGCCGGGGCCCCGGGCATGTTCGACGAGGCAGGCGCGCCGCGCGGAGCGGGCTGGGAGGAGGTCGAGCTTCCGGGGCCGCGCGAGGAGGGCCTGTTCGCCCTGGAGATCGAGGGCGACGCCCTCTCGCCGGTCTATCGCGACGGCGACCGGCTGCTGGTCTCGCCGACGGCCGAGCCGCGGCGGGGCGACCGGGTGGTGGTGATGACCACGGACGGCGCGGTGCTGATCCGCGAGATGGGCCGCCTGACGGCGCGGACGATCGAGCTGACCTCGGTGCTGCGCGACGGCGACGACCAGGTGCTCGACCGCATGACCGTGGCCTGGGTCGCCTGCATCCAGTGGGTCAGCCAGTAGAGGGCCGCCCCCACGGGCGGTTCAGACGATCAGGTGCGCGGGCAGCCGGCGTGGTGGCCGTTGAGCCAGTCGCGAAGGGCGCCGGCGCGGGGATCCTCGCACGACACGTCCACGCGGTAGGACTGCCAGGTGTCGTTGTGGGCGGCCTCGATGCGGGCGCCGGGGAACTGCGAGGCGATGCCGCCGATCAGGGAGTCGAATTCCGAACGATCGTGCGGGCGAAGCGTGAAGGAAGCCATCGGACTATTCCTGGTTCTGATGGTCCCGAGCCTAGACTCCGAAGTTCGCACAAACCCTTAATTCGAAATTCAGAAAGCGTTCATCAAACGAGGCACGGTGTCGCAGATGAACTTCCTTTCCCTCTCCCCTTGCGGGAGAGGGTGGCCCCGCGAAGCGGGGTCGGGTGAGGGGTCGCACGTACAGAAACGCCGCGACGGCTGCTTGGCTGTCGCGGCGTTTTGCTTTTGAGAGACCCCTCATCCGTCGGCTTTCGCCGACACCTTCTCCCGCAAGGGGAGAAGGATCAGGAGAGCTTCTCTTCGATCAGGGCGATGGTGCGGTCGACGCCGAAGATCGCCGCGAACGAGCCGAAGCGCGGGCCCTGGCTCTGGCCGAGGAGAACCTCGTACAGGGCCTGGAACCAGGCGCGCAGCGGGTCGAAGCCATGGGTCTTGCCGACCTCGAACACCTCGTTCTGGATCAGCTCGGCGTCCTGGGTGCCGGCCGGCATGGCCTTCAGCTTGGCCAGCAGGTCGAGGATCGCCGCGCGCTCCACGTCGGTCGGGGCGCGGAAGGTCTTCGTCGGTTTGACGAAGTCCTCGTAATAGTTGATCGCGTAGCCGGCCAGGCGGTCGAGCAGCGGCTGGGTCTCGGCCGACGCGCCCGGGATGTAGCGCGACAGGAAACCCCAGAGGATCTCCTTGGTCGAGGCGTCGGCGGCCGAAACCAGATTCAGCATCAGGCTGAACGACACCGGCGAGCCCTGCTCCGGCGGCTTGCCGGCGTGGATGTGCCAGACCGGGTTGTCGAGTTGCTTGGCCGGTTCCTGGCGGCCGAACGCGTCCAGCTGCTGCAGATATTCGTCCGTCGCCTTGGGGATGACGTCGAAATAGAGCTTCTTGGCCGACTTCGGGCTCTGGAACATGTAGTACGACAGGCTTTCCGGCGCGCCGTAGCGCAGCCAGTCCTCCATCGACAGGCCGTTGCCCTTGGACTTGGAGATCTTCTGGTTGTTCTCGTCCAGGAAGAGCTCGTAGTTGAAGCCTTCCGGCGGCACACCGCCCAGGGCCTTGCAGATCGCGCCCGAGGCCTTGACCGAGTCGATCAGGTCCTTGCCGCTCATCTCGTAGTCGACGCCCAGCGCCGTCCAGCGCATGGCCCAGTCGGGCTTCCACTGCATCTTCACGTGGCCGCCGGTGACCGGGACCTCGACCTTCGAGCCGTCCTCGTCCTCGAAGACGATCGTGCCCTTCTCGACGTTGCGCTCCAGGGTCGGGACCTGCAGCACCTTGCCGGTCGACGGGCTAACCGGCAGGAACGGCGAATAGGTGGCGCGGCGCTCTTCGCCCAGGGTCGGCAGCATGACCTTCTGGATGGCGTCGAAGCGGGCCAGGGCCGTCAGCAGCGTCTCGTCGAACAGGCCGCCCTTGTAGCACTCGGTCGAGGACACGAACTCGTACTCGAAGCCGAAGCCGTCGAGGAAGGCGCGCAGGCGGGCGTTGTTGTGGGCGCCGAAGCTGTCGTGGGTGCCGAAGGGGTCGCGGACGACGGTCAGCGGCTTGCCCAGGTCCTCGATCAGCGGCTGCTTGTTCTCGATGTTGTCCGGCACCTTGCGCAGGCCGTCCATGTCGTCGCTGAAGGCGATCAGGCGCGTGGGGATGTGGTCGTCGACCAGCGCGCGGAAGGCCTGGCGCACCATGGTCGTGCGCGCGACTTCACCGAAGGTGCCCAGGTGCGGCAGGCCAGACGGGCCGTAACCGGTCTCGAAGATCACGGCCTTGGAGAGGGCCGGATAGGCTTTCACCGCCTCGTCGGCCTTGCCGGCGTCGATCAGGGCTTTCGCGGCCTCCTGGTCGGCGCGGTCGGGGAGGCGCACGCGCAGGACGCGGGCGATGGTGGCGCGCGCCTGCTCGAACGGCCAGGAGCGGGCTTCGCGGGCGAGGGGGGAGAGGCCTTCAAACATGGGCGGGGCTATAAACCCTGGCGGGGGATGAGGCTAGGGCGACCGCCCTCCTCGAATAGCTTCCATTTCTCACAGCGGCTTTCACAGAGGCGCTGGGTGGTAAGCGGCCGGGTTTGCTATCTCTCGAGAGAATTCTTGCAGCCGGAAAACCCTATTGCGAATTCCACTCCAATACCGGCCATGCTCCGCAGTTCCCGGACCCACCAGAATGTTCGAAGGCGTGCCGGTTACACTCCGAAACCGCGCGACATAGGAGGCGTCCAATTCAGTCAAAATGTAGCCCTCTACCCTGTCGCCCCAAGCATCCGCATCACCATGGAGTGCGTTGTCGTTAGGATCTAGGCAGCGAGACATCAGAGCTTCACCCTCGGTGATAAAACAAGAAAGTGCCACCCTGAGCACTTTTCTATCTTTCACTTCCTGCGCAACCTTCTCAGCTTGAGCCAACCTCTGATCCATATCTCGCTGGATCGCAGGCGGCGCGAGCGCAACCCGAATAAGGAATACGACCGGGAAGGTTAGGAAGGGCGCAAGTCCGGTTGCTACTCGCGTCCACAGGTTGGCGTCGGTGAGGCTCCCTAAAGCGAAGAACAAAACGGCGCCTATTAGCACTTGGCTAATGAGAACCACCGCCAGACCGACAAAAGAGTCTAGCTTTGTATCTTTAGCCGCTTCACGAGCAGCTCGCCTTAGGACTGACCACCAGTATCTCATACCGCCATGGTTACACGATTCCACTTTATCTAGGAGTCGCGCAAATATGGCGGTATCAACCTCTAGGTTACGCCGCCTTCGCGCCCGCCCGGTTGCGCACCAGGTCATCCACCACCGACGGGTCGGCCAGGGTCGACGTATCCCCCAGCGCGTCGACCGCGTTCTCGGCGATCTTGCGCAGGATACGGCGCATGATCTTGCCCGAGCGGGTCTTGGGCAGGCCGGGGGCCCACTGCAGGACGTCCGGCGCGGCGAAGGGGCCGATCTCGTGGCGAACCCACAGGACGAGCTGCTTGCGCAGTTCCTCGGTGGCGACCGCGTCGGCCTTCAGAGTGACGTAGGCGTAGACGCCCTGGCCCTTGATGTCGTGCGGGTAGCCGACCACCGCCGCCTCGGCGACGGCCTCGTGGGCGACCAGCGCGCTCTCGATCTCGGCGGTGCCCAGGCGGTGGCCCGAGACGTTGATGACGTCGTCCACCCGGCCGGTGATCCAGTAATAGCCGTCGGCGTCGCGGCGGCAGCCGTCGCCGGTGAAGTACTTGCCCGGATAGGCCGAGAAATAGGTCTCGAAGAAGCGCTGGTGGTCGCCGTAGACCGTGCGCATCTGGCCCGGCCAGCTGTCGGTGATGACGAGGTTGCCCTCGGTGGCGCCGTCCAGCACCCGGCCCTCGGCGTCGACCAGCTGCAGGTTCACGCCCGGCAGCGGCTTGGTGGCCGAGCCCGGCTTCAGCGCCGTGGCGCCCGGCAGCGGCGAGACGAGGATGCCGCCGGTTTCGGTCTGCCACCAGGTGTCGACGATCGGCAGGCGATCCTTGCCGACCACGCGGTGATACCAGAGCCAGGCCTCGGGATTGATCGGCTCGCCGACGCTGCCCAGCAGGCGCAGCGACGACAGGTCGTTCTTCAGGACGTGGTCGTCGCCCTCGCGCATCAGGGCGCGCAGGGCCGTCGGCGCGGTGTAGAAGATCTCGACCTTGTGCTTGTCGACCACCTCCCAGAAGCGCGACGGGGTCGGGTAGTTGGGCACGCCCTCGAAGATCAGGCTGGTCCCGCCGTTGGCCAGCGGGCCGTAGACGACGTAGCTGTGGCCCGTGACCCAGCCCACGTCGGCCGTGCACCAGAACACCTCGCCCGGGCGATAGTCGAACACCGCCTCGTGCGTCCAGCTGGCCCAGGCCAGATAGCCGCCGGTGGTGTGCAGCACGCCCTTGGGCTTGCCGGTCGAGCCGGAAGTGTAGAGGATGAACAGCGGATCCTCGGCGTTCATCGGCTCGGGTTCGCACACGCTCGAGGCGGCGCTCTCGACATCGTTCCAGACCACGTCGCGGCCTTCGACCACCGGCACGTCGGCGCCGGTCCAGCGGACCATCAGCACCTTCTCGACCTGCGGGCACTGCTTGAGCGCCTCGTCGATATTGGCCTTCAGCGGCACGGTCTTGCCGCCGCGGCGGCCCTGGTCGGCGGTGATGACCAGGCGCGAGTCGCAGTCCTGGATGCGGCCGGCGATGCTGTCGGGCGAGAAGCCGCCGAACACGACCGAGTGGATGGCGCCGATGCGGGCGCAGGCCAGCATGGCGACGGCCGCCACGGGAACCATCGGCAGGTAGATGGTGATCCGGTCGCCCTTCCTGGCGCCCAGATCCTTCAGCACGTTGGCCATGCGGCAGACCTGGTCGTGCAGCCGGCCGTAGGTGATCTTGTCGGAGACGCCCGGCTCGTCGCCCTCGAAGATCAGGGCGACGTCGTCCTTGCGGTGCGGCAGGTGGCGGTCGATGCAGTTGGCGCTGACGTTCAGCACCCCGTCCTCGTACCAGCGGATGCGGAAGTCGTCCTTGGCGTAGGAGACGTCCTTGATCTTCGTGGGGGCCTTGATCCAGTCGAGGCGGGCCGCCAGATCGCGCCACCAGCCCTCCGGATCGCTTTCGACGCGCGCCACGGCGGCCTCGTAGGCGGCGGCGTCGATATGGGCCTTGCCCGCCCAGTCTTCCGGCACCGGAAACAGCTGTCCGTCGCTCACCACGCGTCTCCCTAAGTCTCTACAGTCGATCTTGTCGTCGTCAGCGATGTTGCCGCTGCGTCAGTCGTCGTCTTGCGAGCGGGAGTATGCGAAGCGCCGCCCCCTGCGCAAGAAGACCATTTCTGTTTCTGACGACAGAAAGTCGGTCTTGTTCGATTTGTCGGTTTCGAGGCCGCGAGCGCCGCCCTTTCCGCCCGTCGCCGGGCGGAAGAAAGGGGCCTCCGCCGCGGCGACGGAGGCCCAGGGGGAGGAAAGGAAAAGCGCCTAGAAGAAGCCCAGCGCCTTGGCGCTGTAGCTGACCAGCAGGTTCTTGGTCTGCTGGTAGTGGTCGAGCATCATCTTGTGGGTCTCGCGGCCCACGCCCGACTGCTTGTAGCCGCCGAAGGCCGCGTGGGCCGGATAGGCGTGGTAGCAGTTGGTCCACACCCGGCCGGCCTGGATGCCGCGCCCGAAGCGGTAGGCGCGCGAGCCATCGCGGGTCCACACCCCGGCGCCGAGACCGAAGGCGGTGTCGTTGGCGATCTCCAGCGCCTCTTCTTCCGTCTCGAAGGTGGTCACGGCCAGGACGGGGCCGAAGATCTCCTCCTGGAAGATCCGCATCTTGTTGTGGCCTTCGAACACCGTCGGCTCGACATAGAAGCCGTCGGCCAGCTGGCCCGGCAGCACGGTGCGCGAGCCGCCGGTCAGGAGCTTGGCGCCTTCGCCCTTGCCAATGTCCATGTAGCCGAGGATCTTCTTCAGCTGCTCCTCGGAGGCCTGGGCGCCGATCATGGTCGAGGGGTCCAGCGGATTGCCCTGCACCACCGCCTGCACGCGCTTGAGGGCCTTTTCCATGAACTTGTCGTAGATCGACTTCTGCACCAGCGCGCGGCTGGGGCAGGTGCAGACCTCGCCCTGGTTCAGGGCGAACATGGCGAAGCCTTCCAGCGCCTTGTCGAGATAGTCGTCGTCCTCGGCCGCCACGTCGGCGAAGAAGATGTTGGG
>JASGDR010000556.1:0-2793 GCA_047607095.1 Caulobacter sp. | reverse complement strand
GCTGATCAGCATGCTGGCCGTCGGCGTTCCCCTGGCCGCATGGTGGTCGGGATCGTGGTTCACGGCCCTCGTGTCGGTCGAGTTCGCCATGCTCGGCCTGGGCGTCGGCATCTTCATCGTACACCGGGCGACCGGGCCCACGCTGCGCAAGGCCCTCGCCGAGCGGGGCCAAGCCTATGAGCAGGCGCTCGCCGTCCGCCTGACGCCCGAGGCCCTGGTCTACGACCTCGACGACCTGACGATGAGCGCCCGCTGGCCCTGCGTCACCGACCTCTACCAGACCCGCAAATACTGGGTGTTCCTGGTCCAGAGCAGCGCCATGGTCCTGCCTCGACGCTTCTTCGCGAGCGAGGAGGCCGAACGCGCTCTCATCGCGCAGGCCCTGTCGCGGATGACCGACGCCGCGCGCGCCAGAAGTCCGGACGCGACCAAGTTCACCGGGACATAGCGCGAGCCGCTTCCCCTTCGCCGCCGCCTCCCCTACCGATGAGCCTCGTCCATCGCGGGGAGTCGCCTTGCCCATCACGTCCGTCCGGGCCGTCGCCCTCGCCGCCGCCGTTCCGCTGCTGATCGCCGCCGCGCCCGCCGCCAAGGCGCCCAAGCCCCTGCGCGCGCCGCCCACCGCCCAGACCCTGGCCACCGGCGGGGCGCTGAAGCCCGACCAGGCCGGCGTGCATATCGAGCACGTCGACCTGTCGATCGAGGTCTTCCCCGCGCGCAAGGCCATCGCCGGCGAGGCCGTGCTGGCCCTGCGCGCCGATCGCGAACTGCCCGTGATCGTACTCGACCTCGACCGCGAGCTGCCGGTCTCGGCGGTGTCGCTGGACGGCCGCGCCCTGCCGCCGTCGGCCTGGCGCAATCCCGACGGCCGCCTCTTCATCACCCCGCCCGCCCCGATCGCCGCCGGCCATCCGACCGCCGTGCGCATCCGCTACGGCGGGATCCCGGTCGAGGCCAAGCGCGCGCCGTGGGACGGCGGCTTCGTCTGGGCCAAGACGCCCGACGGCCGCCCGTGGATCGCCACCGCCGTCCAGGGCGAGGGCTGCGACCTCTTCTGGCCGTGCATCGACCACCCGACCGGCGAGCCCGAGCTCGTCGACCTGCGCGTCACCGTGCCGGCCCCGCTGTCGGCGCCCTCGGGCGGGGTGCTGGTCGACGTCAGGGAGGAGGCCGGCAAGCGCACCTTCCACTGGCGGATCAAGAACCCGAACACCTACGCCATCGCGCTGAACATCGGCCCCTACGTCCAGCTGAAGGACACGTACGAGAGCCGCTTCGGCGACAGCTTCCCGATCGAGTTCTGGACCGTCGAGGGCAACGAGGCCAAGGCCCGCGGGCTCTTCGCCCAGTTCGCCCCGATGCTCGACTTCTACGAGGGGATGATCGGCCCCTACCCGTTCCGCAGCGAGAAGATGGGCGCGGTCGAGACCCCGCACCTGGGCATGGAGCACCAGACGCTGAACGCCTATGGCGCCGGCTACGCCCAGGAGATCTACGGCTTCGACTGGCTGCTGCACCACGAGCTGTCGCACGAGTGGTTCGGCAACCAGATGACCAATGTGGACTGGGACGACATGTGGCTGCACGAGGCCTTCGGCACCTACATGCAGCCGCTCTATTCGCAGTGGCTGCACGGCGACATGGAATACATGGTCCGCCTGAACGAGATGCGGGTGAAGTCCTTCAACAAGTTCCCCATCGTGTCGGGCAAGCCGATGGAGGAGGAGGCCGTCTACGACGCCAAGGTCGGGCCGGGCACCGACATCTACTACAAGGGCGCCAACATGCTGCACACGTTGCGCGGCCTGATCGGCGACAAGGCCTTCTTCCAGGCGACGCGGGTGCTGGTCTACGGCCGTCCCGACCCCAAGCCCGGCAACTTCGCCCCGCGCTACGCGGTGACCGGCGACTTCATCAAGGCGGTGAACGACGCCACCGGCGCCGACTACGGCTGGTTCTTCGACGCCTATCTGCGCCACGCGCAGCTGCCGGACCTGATCGAGAGCCGCCAGGGCGACGACCTGGTGCTGGCCTGGGAAACCCCGGCCGGCCTCTTCCCGATGCCGGTGGAGGTCAAGGTCGGCGACAAGGTCGTCACCATTCCGATGACCAACGGGACGGGCCGCGTGCGCGTGGCCGACGCGGTTCCGGTGATCGTCGACCCGGCCTCGAAAATCCTGCGCCGCCAGCCCTATCTGGAGCGCTATCAGGCCTGGAAGGCGGCCAAGGACGCGGCCGACAAGGCCAAGGCCGAAGGGGCCAAGGCCGCCAAGCCGAAATAGTCATCTTCCGTTGACTGTGTTCCTTCACGGTTTGCGAGGCATGCGGCCTTAGGACTGAGGTCTCCACCGCGAGCCGAGTCGATGCTGACGCCCAACCATGTCGTGACCGCCGCCAAGGCCGTGCTGTTCGTCGGCGCGGCCGCCGCCGTGACCCTGATGCTGGGCCCGTACCAGGGCCTGGAGCAGGCGTTCGGCCTCAGCGACAAGGCCGCCCACGCCCTCGCCTTCGGCGGGCTGACGGCGGTGTCGTTCCTGGCCTTCCCGCGCATGCGCCGCAACGACCTGGCGATCGCCGCGATCCTGCTGGGCGCCAGCGTCGAGATCGCCCAGTTCTTCGCTCACCGCAGCGCCAGCGTCACCGACCTGATGGCCGACGCCGTCGGCGTGGGCGTGATCTACCTTGCCAGCCACATCGAAGCCGTGCGCCGCGACGCCCGCGAACGCGGGGCCATGGGCTTCGCCGACATCTCGGCCCAGCGCCAGCGCCGTCGTCGTCGCCGCGGCGGCGTGG
>JASGDR010000555.1:0-10808 GCA_047607095.1 Caulobacter sp. | reverse complement strand
GTTAAATCCGATCTTGGGATATCCCAGAACGGGTTATTTTGAGGCATACAAGCTTCCTTACCTGCCGGCTAAGGCCAACACGCACCCCAGCTATCAAGGGAAGAGAAGCAACCGCCAGCGCCCAAAATGCGCAAAACCGAGCATCTTATATGATGAAGAACAAAGTTCTCATCGAGATCGGCAAAAATGATTTAGCCAGAGGAAATCTATGTCTCGAAACGCTGTCAGATTGACGCTAGCTGCCGTCGCCGTTTTCTACGTCGTCGTGGGCGGCCTTTGGGCCACCACCTATTTTCCACTCAAGGAACACTACAAGCAGCATGATGTCATGAGGAGCATCGTGCTGTCGTCCAAGGATCTCAACTGGAGCGAGGACCCGAAGTACCAGAAGGCGGACGACTATGTGACCGCCTACGCCCTGACCCACCCTAGCCTGGACGTGATCGAAAGCCGGATTGTCCTCTACGAGACAATTTTGCTTTGGGGCACGGTCGCCCTGGCGGTTGGTGGCGCTGTCTTGCTGCTGACGCGAGGAAAGCCCAGGGGCAAGAAACCCTTTGCGCCTGGGGACGCCGCCTAGCCTCACTACAAGAAACCATAACACGAACAATTATCTAGCTGGCGCTTAGCCCTCGCGGCGAGATCCGCCAACCACATCCCGAGCCCTCGCGACCACCGTCGCGGGGGCTTTTTCTTTGCCCAGAAAGGAGAGCGCCATGCTTTCGCTCACCGATCGCGACGCGGTGACCGCCGCCCTGACCGACCCCGACCTAGATCCAATCTTGCGCGCGCTGATCGGCCTTCGTGTCTGGCAGGTCGATACAGACCGCCAACAGCCCCTCGGCGACATTCTCCAGATCGTCGTTGTCCAACCCGGCGACACGTCCGAGGCCATACACGAAGCCGTCGGCTATCCGATAACGTGGGACCAGGCTGAACAGCCAGGGTTCGAGTGGATCAACGACCACGGCTCATGGTTTGAGATTGCCTACATCCTGACCGACGAGTTCGGCATGTTGGTGTTCGTGGCGGATGATCCAGGCACGAACTTCTGCCTGCGCTTCAATTGCCTCGCCTACTGCGACCGTCCCGCCAAGGATCGGGACGCATGACCAACAAGATCCTTGCCTTGCTCGTCTTGGGCGCCGCCTTAGCGGTTCTCAAGGCGGCGGCGATCGTGCTGGTGGTGGCGCTGCTGCTGTCGCTGCTTTTCGCTTTCATTGAGCGCCCTGGCGACACGTTGGCGCTCCTCGCCTGCCTGGGCCTGCTCGGGCTGGTCGGAGCACACCCCTTGGCCTGCATCGTCACCCTTGGCGTTGCCGGGATAGTGGTGTTGGCGCGCAGGCCTAGCGGGCGCCGCCCCCTCATCAATGTCCGTGAACACCATTGAACGTAGGGGCGAACTAGAGACGGTCAGTCGAGCATTTTGCTGGCCGTTTCGGCTTCCCTGTGGGTGGGAAGGAAGTTCTGGCCGTAAGGGGCATAAAATTTCTCGGCGCCGAGCCTTATTGGGCCGTGCAGGGTATCCCATGCCTCCAATTCAAGGCCGTTCACTTAGCCCTCCTTGATAGCCGGCATTGGCAACTCAGGGGGCCGCGCTGCCTCTACGGCGGCGTCGGACAGATACGCGCCAAGTGGCCAGGAAGCCCCAAGAACCCGGGGCCGACACACCTCCCGCAATCAACTGCGCCTCCCTCCAACGCATGTGGAAGGGGGTGGGCGCTGCAGTTTGGAAAGACGTATGGCAAACAAGCCGCCTCAGAAAACACCACCCCCCAAGACTACCTTGCCACGCACCAAGGCGCTGCCTCACGAGCAGCACGGCGATGAAGCTCAGGACAAGCCTGAGGCCCAACAAACCTCGCCAACCGAGCCGCCGATAGCCGCAGCTCACGCCAAGCCCTGCATCCGCGTGTCGCCGGGCGATGTTCACCTGGCCTGCGCTGAAGCCGAACAGGTGCTGGCGAACACCGGAACTTACTTCACCAGCGCCGGCGCCCTCGTGCGGATCGTCAAGCGAGACGGACGCGGCCTCGCAATTGAACAGATCAACGAACAGACGGCCAAGATCGCCCTTTCGGAGATGATCGATTGGGAGCGCAAAGGACGAGATAGCATCTGGGTCCGCTGCGACCCTCCCCACAGCGTCATCAAGGCGCTCATGTTCGGGCAGGATCGACAGCACCTGCAGGCGCTCAACGGGCTTGCTCGCCAGCCTTACTTTGGGGCGGATGGAGAGCTTGTCACCCGGCCTGGCTATGACGCCGCCACAGGCACCTATGCGGCCTTCGACCCGGCGGACTATCGACTGGGCGATCCGACCCGGGAACTCGCCGAGCCTTCCCTGGACTACCTGCGCAACGAGCTCAGCGAGTTCGAATTCGAGTCGGAGGCGGATCTATCCGCCGCGCTGTGCGCGATGTTCACCGCCGTTGTCCGGCCATCTCTACCCGTCGCGCCGGCATTCAACATCACCGCCACCAGCTCGGGCAGCGGCAAGAGCTATCTCGCGGAGACCATCGCACTGCTTGCCGGTCCCGATGATCCCTACAGGGTGAGCTATCCCTCGGGCGCGGACGAGGCTGGCAAGCTCATCGTGACGGTGCTGATAGAGAAGCCGTCGGTCGTCCTGTTCGACGACATGCAAGGAAACTGGAAGCCGTTCGGGCCGATAAACCGGATGCTGACCAGCCCCGCGACAACCGAGCGCCTGCTGGGCACAAATCGAAGCGCCACGGTCTCGACCAAAGCGCTGTTCTTGGGCACGGGCAACAACATCGAACCCGAACGCGATCTCAGGCGCCGGGTCGTGTCGATCCGCCTCGCACCCCGTCACGAAACCCCGGCCCTCCGCTCATTCAAAGGCGATCCGATCGCCAGCCTGAAGAAGTATCGGGCGCGAGCGGTGGAATGCGTCTTGAGCATCATTGGTGCGTTCCGTGCGGCTGGCGAGCCGATGACAAAGGCGCGCCCGATCAGCACCTACGAGGAGTGGTCAAGGCTCTGTCGCCAGCCCCTCCTGTGGCTCGGGCTGCCAGATCCGGCGCAAAGCTTGATCGAGCAAGTGGCTCACGACCCCGAGCGGCAGTCTCTGGCCGAGTTTCTTGAAGCCTGGCATCGGCATTTCGGCTCAAGGTCCATCACGGTCCGCCAGCTCATCGCCAAGGCCGAGCAGAAGCCCGATCTGATGGAAGCGCTCGACGAGCTTCCCATCATGGATGGCCGATCCATCAACCGTGGAAAGCTCGGCTGGTTCATTAGCAAGAACCGGGGCCGAAGGGCTGAAAGCCATCGGATCGAACCTGGCGACAGCTCTGAACGGCGCTCCTGGAAGGTGGTCATCGGCTAGGCCGCCACGACCCCAGCCGGTGCGTCCGACGCGAGGGGCCTGACCCAAAAGGGGGGAAAGGGGGAGCCACCTCTTTCCCTCTTTCTCCGGGCCGCCTCCGCCCAGCGCTGCCGCCCGAACGCGCCCCCGCCAGGGGCCGTTTCGGGTCGCTTAGC
This sequence comes from Caulobacter sp., assembly GCA_047607095.1. Taxonomy (GTDB): domain Bacteria; phylum Pseudomonadota; class Alphaproteobacteria; order Caulobacterales; family Caulobacteraceae; genus Caulobacter. The sequence goes on along the minus strand of JASGDR010000555.1, from coordinate 7,304 downwards.
CCCACACCCATCCCCGCCCCCGCTGCGCCGCCCCTGGGGGCGCTCTGCGGGCGTCTGGGCCCATCCCTCCAGACCTCGCCCGCGCTCGTCGCGGCTCCCCGGCGCATGCCCGCCGATCCCCCAAAACCTCAAAGGACACCACCATGCCCAAAGCAAAACTCGACCACATGTTTGCCGCCACAGCTGAATGCGAGCCCGGCAAGAAGAAGACCGACTGGTGGGACACGACCATCAAGGGCTTCGTCCTGGAGTGCCGCGCTGGCGGTGGCCGAACCTACTACCTCCGCTACCAAACCCTCGCGGGCGAGCAGAAACAGTACAAGATCGGCCGGTACGGAGACATCTCGTTCGCCACGGCCAAGAAAGAGGCTCAGCGGCTGAAGTCCGAAGTCACGCTCCACCATGACCCTTCCGCGAAGAAGGCGAAGGCCAAGTCCATCCCGCTCTACGGTGAGCTGGCGCAACTGCACCTGGACTTCGCCAAGCCCAACCAGCGCTCCTATCGCGACACCGAGGGGTACATGCGAAACCACATCCTCCCGAAGTGGGGAAAAGTTCGCCTGACCGACATCAACAGCCGTGGGGTCTCCAATTGGCTGGCCGAAAAAGGCGCTGAGGGCCTGGCCCCTGCGACCGTTGAAAAGATCCGCGTGATCTTCGGGCGATCGTTTGTTCTCGGCGCGAGCTGGGACGTTCCGGGCACCGAGAAGAACCCAACCCGAGGCATTCCCCGTAAACCCCTCAACAACGCGCGGGAACGCTTTCTGACGGTCGAGGAGGCGGCTCGACTTCGATCGGCTGTCGCTGAATCCTACAACACCCAGCTGAAGCACATTGTGGGACTTCTACTCCTAACAGGGGCGCGGGTTCGCGAGCTGCTGACCGCGCGATGGGAACACGTCGATCTTGATCGAAAGGCCTGGCTGATCCCGATGAGCAAGACCGGAAAGTCGCGCTACGTGCCGCTCCCAACGGCGGCCGTCGCCATCATCGAGGGCCTACCCAGGTTCAAGGGCTGTCCGTGGCTGATCCCGAACCCCGAAACGCTGAAGCCCTTCGTGTCGATCCGGCATGCCTGGCTGCGGGCCATCCGCGTCGCGAGGCTTCCGGGTCTGAGGATCCACGATCTTCGGCACTCGGCCGCGTCGTTCATGATCAACAGCGGCGTTGACCTCTTCACCGTCGGCAAGGTGCTGGGTCACGCCTGCTACCAGTCCACGCAACGGTACTCCCACCTCGCCAACGACACGCTGCTGAAGGCTGTCGAGGCCGGTGCGGCCAAACAGTCCCTGTAACCCCCTCCCCGCCTTGCGCGCTGGCTTCGGCTGGTTCGCAGGGCGGGGGGCGCCCTTTATTTTTCGGAGCCGTGCTTCCGCTCAGGTAGCTCCAGAAACACAACCGCAGTGGGTATAGAGGAGGTCACATTTTCCGCGTTTCCCACGCGAAGGCACGCAAACTAGGAAATGGCGCTATAAGGATATCGGCCAGCTTGGGATGTATATGGGTTGCCGACTTTTAGCTTATAGAAAGCACATAATTCCCCTTGTACTACAAGGAAGACGTCGAATATATTGCCTATATTTCGTAATGCGTAGGTCAGGTGTTCGAGTCACCTAGGCGACGCCACTTTCCCTCTCTTTCGACCCCAGTCACCGGCCCTGCCGGGCGCGTGCGTATTTGCACAAAGCTCGATGGTTGCGCGGTCGGCGGGCGCGCGCCAAAGTGTAGCCCTGCCCGAGGGACGCGCGGAGCGGTCGACGCCGCGCGCCGGCAGAGGGGGAAGTCAGATGCAGTTGCTTCAGATGCAGAACTTCGGCGGCCAGGCCAACACGACCTACGAGCTGCTGGTGGCCGGCGGGTCGATGCAGCTGACCCTGATCGACATCCAGCCGCTGCCCGCCCACCACGCGGCCTCGCAGCGCGCGCCGTTCAGCCTGATCTTCAAGTCGCACGTGCAGCACGTGCTGCCCCAGGCCATCTACCGGCTGCGCAGCGCCGCCCAGGGCGAGGTGGAGATGTTCCTGGTGCCGCTGGGCCGCGACGCCCAGGGCGTGACCTACCAGGCGGTCTACAACTGACCACGACGGATCGGGAGCGCCCCGCGGCGCGCGGAAAGAGGCGTCCCGACTAGGACGCCCCGCGGGCGCGCAGCAGCGGGACGTTGCGGGCGATCAGCCCGACGCCGAACATCAGCATGCGGACGCTCGCCACGAGCAGCACCGTCGCGAAGACGGTGTCGGCCGGCCGCGCCCACAGGTCGGCGAGCCGGAACGCCTGGCCGTGCCCGTCGTAGTGGGTGAGCGCGCCCCAGGCGAAGAAGGCCGGGACGGCGGCGGCGATCGACGACGCCGCCGCGCCGTTCAGCAGTCCGGCAAGAACATGATCGAGGGGCTCACGGTCGGGCTGGGCCATGGCCCGACCCTACATGGATCGGGCGCCGAGCCGCAACCTTCGCGCGACCGCGCTCAGTGCTGGCTTTCCGGCAGGCGCACCACCAGGCCGTCGAGGGCGTCGCTGATCTTGATCTGGCAGGACAGGCGGCTGGTCGGTTCGACGTTCTCGGCGAAGTCGAGCATCGACTCCTCCATGGCCGACTTCTCGCCGGTCTTGTCGGCCCAGGCCTCGTCCACATAGACGTGGCAGGTGGCGCAGGCGCAGGCGCCGCCGCAGTCGGCGTCGATGCCCGGGACGTTGTTCTTCACCGCCGCTTCCATGACCGTCAGGCCCGGCTTGGCGTCGACGACGTGCTCGGCCCCGTCGAATTCGATGTAGGTGATCTTGGGCATGGTTCCCCTGCAGTCTTCCGGGCGGCTTTAAGCCGCCACTTCCTTCATGGATATCGCCGCATCCGCCAGTCTTGTCTTAGACACGGGCGTCCGCTTGGCGATCAATTGTTTGCCGGCCATGAACTCGGGCGGCGCGTTGACGGCTTCCACGGCCTGGACGAGGTCGCCCTTGAGGTGGAAGACGGCGAACCTGGCGGCCGCCACGTCGCCGCGCACGATCGTGCTGTCGGCGTCGAACGGCAGGCCGGCGATCTGGAGCTTCAGGTCGTACTGGTCGGACCAGAACCACGGCACCTCGGGCGAAGGCCCGGCGCGGCCGACGATGGCGGCGGCGGCCTGCTTAGCCTGTTCCAGGGCGTTGGGCACGCTTTCCAGACGGAACTGGCGCTCGTACAGCGGCAGCGGACGGTGGGCGACGTCGCCGATGGCGAAGACCCTCGGGTCGCTGGTGCGAGCCTCGAGATCGACCACGATGCCGCCCGCGCAGTCCAGGCCGGCGTCCTGGGCCAGCTCGACGTTGGGATGGGCGCCGACGCCGACCAGGGCCGCGTCGCAGGCCACGACCTCGCCGCCCTTCAGGCGCACGCCGGTGACGCGGCCGCCCTCGCCTTCGAAGGCCTCGACATTGGCGTCGAGCTCGAACTTGACCCCCCGGGCGCCGTGGTAGTCCTGGAAGAAGGTCGACAGGGTCTCGCAGGCCACGCGGGCCAGCACCCGGCTCTCGCGCTCGATGACGGTTGCCTCGGCGCCCAGGGCGCGGGCCGAGGCCGCCGCCTCCAGGCCGACATAGCCGCCGCCGACCACGGCCAGGCGCTTGCCCGGACCGAGCGCCGCCTTCAGCGCCTCGGCGTCGGCGGCCGTGCGCAGGGCCAGCACGCCGGAAAGATCGGCGCCGGGGATCGGCAGCTCGCGCGCCCGGGCGCCGGTGGCCAAAATGAGGAAGTCGTAGGAGATCACCTCGCCCGAGGCGAGGGTCACGGTGCGGGCGCCGCGGTTGAGGCTGGTCGCCACGCCCTGCAGGCGCAGGGCGACATTGGCCTCGGCGTACCATTCCTGGGGCTTGAGGGCCAGGCTGTCGGCGTCGGCCTCGCCCTTCAGCCAGGCCTTGGAAAGCGGCGGGCGCTGGTAGGGCAGCAGCGGCTCTTCGCCGATCAGGACGATCGGGCCTTCATGACCGTACTGACGCAGGAGGGCCGCCGCCGATCCACCGGCATGACCCGCACCGACGATCACCACCTTGGCCTTGGGATCGCTCACGACCGCTTCACTCAACGCGCATTTCCTCTCGTTGCGTCAAAAATGACGACGGCGTCACCTTTTGGCAAGCCGGCGGGCGATTAGGATCCGGCGGCCTTGATCTTGCGCAGGATGTCCAGACGCGGGCCGATCCTAGCCTGCGCCGCGGGATCCTGAGCCAGGGCCTTTTCGTACCAAACGATCGCTTCGTCCATCGCCGCCTTGTCGAACTTGGGCTTGGCGCCCGCAGCGCGGACAAAAGCCTCGTCGCCGAGCAGCGCCGCCGCATCGAGCCGGCCCTTGTCGTAGGCCGTCCGCCACAGTCGCGCGGCCCGGGCGTTGTCCTTGGCCACGCCGTCGCCGTTCCAGTAGATCTGGCCCAGGGTGAAGCACGCGTTCTTGTGACCCGCGGCCGCGGCCTTTTCGTACCAGGCCCGGGCTTGGACCATGTCGCGCGGGACCTTCTGGCCGCGCAGATAGAGATCGCCGAGATCGGTCTGGGCGTCGCCGTCGCCGGCGTCGGCCGCCTCGCGGCACAGCGCCATGCCGCCCGGAACGTCGACCGCCCCGCCCTTGCCGGCGATCATCAGGTTGCCCAGGGCGCATTTCGACTTGGCGAAGCCGCGATCGGCGGCGGCCCGGTACAGGATCCGCGCCCTGGCGGGATCGGGCGCGACCTCGTCATGGCCCTGCTCGACGCATTCGGCCTGCAGGTGGGCGGCGTAGGGGCGGCTGGGCGCAGCCTGGTCGAACAGCCGGCAGGCCCCGGCCTTGTCGGGGGAATAGCCCATCCGGCCGACGAACATGGCGCCGCCGATCAGGATCCGGGCGTCGGGATCGCCCTCGCGCGCCAGAGCCTCCAGCGCGGCCTTGCCCTCCGGGTCGCCGGCGAAGAGCTTCGCCTTGGCGTCCAGGAAGGCAGGACTTTCGACGGGCCCGCCCGCGCCGGCGGCGCTGGACGTGAGCAGGCCGACGGCGAGGACGAGCGCTTGGATCATACGACCCGTTCGACCAGCATCTTCTTGATGGAAGCGATGGCCTTGGCCGGGTTCAGCCCCTTCGGGCAGACCTGGGCGCAGTTCATGATCGTGTGGCAGCGATAGAGCTTGAACGGATCCTCGAGGTCGTCGAGGCGGTCGCCCGTGGCTTCGTCGCGGCTGTCGATCAGCCAGCGGTAGGCGTGCAGCAGGGCCGCGGGGCCCAGGTACTTCTCGCCGTTCCACCAGTAGCTCGGGCACGAGGTCGAGCAGCAGGCGCAGAGAATGCACTCGTAGAGGCCGTCGAGCTTCTCGCGGTCCTCGGGCGACTGGCGCCATTCCTTCTGCGGCTCGGGGGTCGTGGTGTGCAGCCACGGCTCGATCGAGGCGTACTGGGCGTAGAACAGCGTCAGGTCCGGGATCAGGTCCTTGACCACCGGCGCGTGCGGCAGCGGGCTGATCTGCACGGCCTTGCCGGGCACCTCGCCGTGGCCGTGCGTGCAGGCCAGGGTGTTGCGGCCGCCGATGTTCATCGCGCAGGAGCCGCAGACGCCTTCCCGGCACGAGCGGCGGAAGGCCAGCGTCGCGTCGATGTTGTTCTTGATGTAGAGCAGCGCGTCCAGAACCATGGGACCGCAGGCGTCGACGTCGACGTCGTAGGTGTCCCACCGCGGGTTCATCCCGGTTTCGGGATCGTAGCGGTAGATCTTGAACGAGCGCACGTTCTTGGCGCCGGCCGGGGCGGGCCAGTGCTTGCCGCTCTGAACGCGGGAGTTCTTGGGAAGAGAGAGCTGGACCATCTGCGTTCCCTTAGTAGACCCGTTGTTTCGGCGGGATGTAATCGATGTCGGTCGACATCGTGTAGTTGTGCACCGGACGGTAATCGATGCTGACCTTGCCGGTCTCGTTGTCGAGCCAGGCCAGGGTGTGCTTCATCCACTCGGTGTCGTTACGCTCGGAGAAGTCCTCGCGGGCGTGGGCGCCGCGGCTCTCGGTGCGGTTGGCCGCGCCGTTCACCGTCACGACCGCCTGGCCGATGAGGTTGTCGAACTCCAGGGTCTCCATCAGGTCGGTGTTCCACACCAGGCCGCGGTCGGAAACCTTGACGTCGCCCTTCTTGTCCCAGACGGCCTGCAGACGGGCCACGCCGCTGTCCAGGCTCTCGCCGGTGCGGAACACGGCGGCGTCCTCCTGCATCGCCTTCTGCATTTCGAGACGCAGTTCGGCGGTCGGGGTCGAGCCGTTGGCGTTGCGCAGGCGATCGACGCGCTCGATGTGGGCTTCGGTCTGGGCGGCTTTAAGTTCCGGCTGCTTGGCGCCGGCGGTCAGGATCTCGGCGCAGCGCAGGCCGGCCGCGCGGCCGAACACCACGAGATCGATCAGCGAGTTGGAGCCGAGGCGGTTGGCGCCGTGCACCGACACGCAGGCCGCTTCGCCCACGGCCATCAGGCCCGGGATCACCTGGTCGGGGTTGTCGCCGGCCTTGGTGACCACTTCGCCGTGGTAGTTCGTCGGGATGCCGCCCATGTTGTAGTGGACGGTCGGCAGCACCGGGATCGGAGCCTTGGTCACGTCGACGCCGGCGAACACCTTGGCGGTTTCCGAGATGCCCGGCAGACGCTCGGCCAGGATCTTCGGATCCAGGTGGTCCAGGTGCAGGAAGATGTGGTCCTTGTTCGGGCCCACGCCGCGACCTTCGCGGATCTCGATGGTCATCGCGCGGCTGACCATGTCGCGGGGCGCCAGGTCCTTAACCGACGGGGCGTAGCGCTCCATGAAGCGCTCGCCTTCCGAGTTGGTCAGGTAGCCGCCTTCGCCGCGGGCGCCTTCGGTGATCAGGCAGCCGGCGCCGTAGATGCCGGTGGGGTGGAACTGCACGAATTCCATGTCCTGCAGCGGCAGGCCGGCGCGCAGCGCCATGGCGTTGCCGTCGCCCGTGCAGGTGTGGGCCGAGGTGGCCGAGAAGTACGAACGGCCGTAGCCGCCGGTGGCCAGGATGACCATCTGCGCCTGGAAGCGGTGCAGGGTGCCGTCGTCGAGCTTCCACGCGGTCACGCCGCGGCAGGCGCCGTCTTCCATGATCAGGTCGAGGGCGAAGTACTCGATGAAGAACTCGGTGTCGTGGGCCAGCGACTGACCGTACATCGTGTGCAGCATGGCGTGACCGGTGCGGTCGGCCGCGGCGCAGGTGCGCTGGATCGGGCCTTCGCCGAAGTTCTTGGTCATGCCGCCGAAGGCGCGCTGATAGATCTTGCCCTCGGCCGTGCGCGAGAACGGCACGCCCCAGTGCTCGAGTTCGTAGACC
>JASGDR010000554.1:0-4004 GCA_047607095.1 Caulobacter sp. | reverse complement strand
GTGCTGGGCCATGACGACTCACGTGAGGGGATTGCTGGCCGACTTTGCGACCAATCCCCCTCCCGTAAAATCCCCGCGAAAGCGGGGACCCAGGCTTTTTCTGCAACCCGCAGTGCTCGACGATAAAACACCTGGGTCCCCGCTTTCGCGGGGATTTTACGGATGGGGGGCCTTTGGGTGGCTATCGATCCCCATCTCCCCAAATTCACATTTCACCGCTGCAACATGCTGAAATGTGGAATGTTTCTCGCTGGGACCGGAGCGCGTCCGGGGCAAGGGCGCGTTTTTTCCGCGCTTCGTGCGCGTCCACCGGCACCAGGAGAAATCGCCTTGAGCGTTTCCAGCCTGAGCAGTTCCTCGATCATGCAGCAGTTGCTGCAGTCGATGCGCAGCTCCTCGACGGCGTCCGCGGCCTCCGCGACGTCGACGTCCAGTGGCTCGTCCACTGGGCAAGAAATGCAGGTCGGCAGCGGTTCACCCCCGCCGCCGCCTCCGCCCGCCATGAGCTCGCAAGGCTCAAGCGGCGAGAGTTTCAGCTCTGAAACCCTCGGCTCGCTGCTTTCCATGCAGGAAAGCGGCGGGATGCAGGGCATGGGCGGCGGCCAGGGGATCTTCGAATCCCTCGACACCGACGCCGACGGCGCCCTGTCGACCGACGAGCTGACCACGGCCCTCAGCAGCGCGCTGGGCGAGTCCGAGGACGTCTCGTCGGCGGTCAGCAGCCTGATCTCGGACGGCGACAGCGACGGCGACGGCTCGCTGTCGGGCGACGAGTTCGCGGCCCTGGCCCAGGCTTCGGGCGGCGCGGGTCCGATGGGCGGTCCGCCGCCCGGACCGCCGCCGTCGGAAAGCGCCAGCAGTGAAAGCGGCGGCGGCGGAGCCGGCGGCGCTGGTGGGGCCGGCGGGGCCGGCGGCTCCAGCGAGGTGTTCGACAGCCTCGACACCAACGAGGACGGCACCGTCTCGGCCGCCGAACTGGCCGCAGCCTATACCGACAGCACCGACAGCACGGACGCGACCACGGCCGCTTCCTCGCTGATCTCGGCCGCTGACACGGACGGCGACGGCAGCCTGTCGAGCGACGAGTTCTCCAGCCTGCTGGACCCGAACTCCGACAGCTCGACGAGCGTGGCCAGCACCCTGTCGAGCTCCACCCTGGCCGCCGACCTGATGCAGAAGCTGCTGCAGCAGCTGGCTGACGCCAGCAGCAGCACTTCCAGCACCAGCAGCGACAGCAGCTCGACCTCGACCCAGTCGGTGAGCATCGCCGCCTGAGAAGGAACGGACTGAAGCCCTTCCCCTCGCCGGGGAGGGGCTGGGTGGGGGTGGCCGACGGCCCTCGCGGTCGAACAGCCGTGTCACCCCCAATCCCAGAGCCTCGTCGGATGGACGAGGAGATTGATTGCAACGGGCAGCCTTCTGTTCGCCGAACAGGCGCCCCGACGCGCGGCGGCAAAGGTTAAGCAAGTCGCTTGCGCCAGGCGCGCTTGTGTTGGACAAACTGGCCCCTTGGTCGGCGTCGCGGGGGCGTCGCTTCACAACTAAGGTTCTGCCGTCTTGCTTTTCCGTCCCGAGAACGTTCAGGCCCTGGCGGGTCTGGCGCTCACCCTGGGCCTCTGCTGGCTCGTCTCCGAAAACCGCAAGCGCTTCCCGTGGGTGCTGGCCGTCGGCGCCCTGATCATCCAGGTCGGCCTGGTCGTCCTGCTGTTCGGCCTGCCTCAGGCCCAGCAGATGCTGCGCGGCGTCAACGGCGCGGTCGAGGGCCTCGGCTCGTCGACCCAGGCCGGCACGGCCTTCGTGTTCGGCTTCCTGGCCGGCGGCGACCAGCCCTATCCGGTGAGCAACCCGGGCGCGGGCTTCATCTTCGCCTTCCGCGTGATGCCGGTGATCCTGGTGGTCTGCGCCCTGTCGGCGCTGCTCTGGCACTGGAAGATCCTGAAGTGGGCCGCGCAAGGCTTCGGCTTCGTGTTCCAGAAGACGCTGGGCCTGCGCGGTCCGCCGGCCCTGGCCACCGCCGCCACCATCTTCATGGGCCAGATCGAAGGTCCGATCTTCATCCGCGCCTATCTCGACAAGCTGAGCCGCTCGGAACTCTTCATGCTGATCACGGTCGGCATGGCCTGCGTCAGCGGCTCGACCATGGTGGCCTACGCCACCATCCTGGCCGACGTGCTGCCCAACGCCGCCGCCCACGTGCTGACCGCCTCGATCATCTCGGCTCCGGCCGGCGTGCTGCTGGCCCGCATCGTGGTGCCGTCGGATCCGCTGGAGAAGGGCGGCGACCTGGATCTGGCCGCCGAGGACAAGACCTACGGCAGCTCGATCGACGCCGTCATGAAGGGCACCACCGACGGCCTGCAGATCGCGCTGAACGTCGGCGCGACCCTGATCGTGTTCGTGGCCCTGGCCACCATGCTCGACAAGTTCCTGGCCATGCTGCCGGCCGTCGGCGGCCAGCCGCTGAGCCTGACGCGGGGCCTGGGCGTGGTGTTCTCGCCGCTGGCCTGGTCGATGGGCATTCCCTGGAAGGAAGCCGGCAGCGCCGGCGGCTTGCTGGGCACCAAGCTGATCCTCACCGAGTTCACCGCCTTCATCCAGATGGCCAAGACCGGCGCGGCCACGCTCGACGAGCGCTCGCGGATGATCATGACCTATGCGCTGTGCGGCTTCGCCAACATCGGCTCGGTGGGCATGAACGTCGCCGGCTTCTCGGTGCTGGTGCCCCAGCGCCGCCAGGAAGTGCTGAGCCTGGTGTGGAAGGCCATGATGGCCGGCTTCCTGGCCACCTGCCTGACCGGTTCGCTGATCGGCCTGATGCCCCGGGTGCTGTTCGGGCTGTAAGGCTCTTTCCTTCCGCTGCGAAAACGAACGATCCTCCCGGCCAAAACCGGGAGGATTTTTCGTTGAAGCTCTACGACAGCCGGCGTGCGCCCAATCCCCGGCGGGTGCGGTGGTTCATGGCCGAGAAGGGGATCGAGGACGTCGAGATCGTCGAGGTCGACATCTTCGCCGGCCAGCACCGCACGCCCGACTACCTGGCCAGGGCCGGCCTGCCCAACGTGCCCGCGCTCGAGATGGACGACGGGACGACCATCACCGAGTCGGTGGCCATCTGCCGCTATCTGGAGAGCGTCTATCCCGAGCCGAACCTGTTCGGTCGCGATGCGCGCGAGATCGCGGTCGTCGAGATGTGGGCCCGCCGCGCCGAGATGCTGGTGGCCACGCCCCTGATGCTGACCGTGCGCCACAGCCATCCGGCGCTGGCGGCGATCGAGACCCAGATCCCGGAGGTGGCCGCCAGCAACCGCGCCGCCGCCGAGAAGGGGATCAAGGTGCTGGACAAGCGCCTGGCCGAAAGCCCGTTCATCGCCGGCGACCGCGTGACCATCGCCGACATCCTGGCCGCGACGGGCATCGACTTCGCCCGCATGGCCCGGTTCCGGCCCGATCCTGAACTGGTGAACGTCAAGCGCTGGCTGGACGAGATGAACGCCCGGCCGGCGGCGAAGGCGGGGGTTTAGATTCCGAGCGAAAACTTCGCACGGCCTTCGCCTTGATCCTCATCCTGGGCTCGTCGACGGGCGAGGATCACTTGCGGCCGCTCCGGCCCCGCTTGGCGAGCGCCGCTCATCCGGCATAACCTTGTTCCATGGCCGTCTCGCTGTTCACCCACGCCGACATGCTCGACCACCGGCCGGGTCCCGGGCATGTGGAGAGTCCCGAGCGGCTGCGGGCGGTGATCGACGCGCTGGAGGACGACGCCAATCTAGACCTGGAGCCGCTGGAGGCGCCGCTGGTCGATCCGGCCGACCTGCTGCGGGTGCATCCGGCCGCCTTCGTCGATTCGATCTTCGCCGCCGCGCCGCACGCCGGGATCCGGGCGCTGGATCCGGACACGGTGATGTCGGCCGGCAGTCTGGTCGCCGCGCGGCGGGCGGCGGGCGCCGTGGCGGCGGCCGTGCGCCACGTGGCGCGCGGGGAGGGGAGCCGGGCCTTCTGCGCCG
>JASGDR010000553.1:0-5694 GCA_047607095.1 Caulobacter sp. | reverse complement strand
TTCGAAGCCTAGAAGGTGGCGACGAACTTGGCGTACCAGAACCCGCCCTGCCAATCGACAAGACCGGCGAGCAGGCCACCAACGGCCGCGTCTACCGCTCCGACAGCCTCGTCGATTGGCAGGGCGGGTTCTGGTACGCCAAGTTCGTCGCCACCTTCTAGGCTTCGAAGCGAACCGATCGGGAAGGCCGGGCCCGCGCCCGGCCTTCTTGGTTTTCGGGGTCTTCGGGCGGTCGCGATTCCGCGTCTCCGGGCGCCGTTTCGTGCGGCCGCCCAGACTTCGCTCAGGTCGCGGCGACGGCGCCCAAGGCGGCGGCACAACGCCGTTCTCCGGACGGCGAGGCGGAGCTTCCGCGCTTAAGGGATTGCCGCCCGCGAACCGAAATTTCGAGATGAACGCGCCCGGTCCTCGCGACCGGCGCGCAAGCAAGCGAGAGCGACATATGGCGGGGCCGCATATGGACGGAGTTCTGACGCGTCGGCGGTTTTTCGAGGGCCTGGCGGCCTACGGAGGGGTCTCGCTGGCCATGGCCGGCATGGACGCCCTGGGCTACGGCTTCGCCTCGGCCCAGGCCGCCCCGCCCCCGCTCGAGGGCGGCGGCAAGGGGATCAAGGTCGTGGTGCTGGGCGCGGGCCTGGCGGGCCTGACCTCGGCCTACGAGCTCACTAAGCACGGCTACGAGGTGCAGGTGCTGGAGGCCCGCGGCTTCGCCGGCGGCCGCTGCCAGACCGCCCGCAACGGCTTCCACCACGTCGACCTCAACGGCAACGACCAGACCTGCCAGTTCGACGAGGGCCTCTACATCAACCACGGGCCCTGGCGGATCCCGTATCACCACCGCTCGACCCTGCACTACACCAAGCTGCTGGGCGTGCCGCTGGAGAGCTTCGTCAACGACAACGACGCCGCCTACGTCTATTTCGAGAAGGGCGAGGGCCCGCTGAAGGGCAAGCCCGTGCGCAAGGGCGAGATCGCCGCCGACGCCCGCGGCCACGCCGCCGAGCTGATCGCCAAGGTCGCCGCCAAGGGCGGGCTCGACGCGGCCCTGACCGCCGACGACCGCGACCTCTTCGTCGCCTACATGGTCAACGAGGGCCGGCTTTCCCCCACCGATCTGGCCTACACCGGCACCGACGGCCGAGGCTTCGAGGTGCATCCCGGCGCCGGCGTCTCGCCCGGCCCCGGCAAGCCCTCCGTCCCGCGCAGCATGGCCGACGTGCTGCATTCGGGCGCCTGGCGCACCCTGACCTCCGTCGCCGGCTACGAGCAGCAGCGCACCATGCTCCAGCCGATCGGCGGCATGGACCAGCTGGCCAAGGCCTTCGAGCGCAAGGTGGGCGGGCTGATCCGCTATTCCAGCGTCGTCGAGACCATCCGCCAGGACGCCAAGGGCGTGAAGATCGGCTATCGCGACGCCTTCGGCGAAAAGTCCGAGATCAGCGCCGACTACTGCATCTGCACCATCCCGCTCAGCGTGCTGCGCGGGATCGACCTGCAGGCCTCCAAGCCGTTCAAGGCGGCGATGGAGGGCGTGGCCTACGCCCCGGTCAACAAGATCGGCCTGCAGATGAAGCGCCGCTTCTGGGAGGAGGACCACTTCATCTACGGCGGCCACATCTACAACGACATGCCCGGCATCGGCACGATCAGCCTGCCCTCCACCGGCTGGCAGTCGCAGAAGGGCGTGCTGCTCGGCTACTACTCGTTCGGCGGCGAGGCCGCCAAGATCAGCGCCAAGAGCCCGGCCGACCGCGCCGCCTTCGCCGTGGCCGGGGGCCAGAAGGTGTTCCCCGAATACGCCGACAACTTCGAGAACGCCTTCTCGTTCTGCTGGCACCTGGCCGAGTACAATCTCGGCGGCTGGGCCGAATGGAGCGACGAGGGCCGCCAGAGCGCCTATCCGGTGCTGTGCGAGCCCGACGGCCGCCTCTACCTGGCCGGCGAGCACCTCAGCTATCTTGGCGGCTGGCAGGCCGGGGCCATCGAGTCGGCCTGGCAGCAGATCGGCAAGCTGCACGCCCGCGTCCGCGCCGCCTGACGCCCATTTTCCAGATCCTCGGGGAGACTTGATGCTTCGCAACGCCATCATCGCCGCCCTGGCCGCCGCCGCGCCCCTGGCCCTGGGGGCGTCCGCCGCCCTGGCCGCGCCGCCGACCGGCCAGAGCCTCTACGCCGACAACTGCTCGGCCTGCCACCAGGTCACCGGCAAGGGCGTCAAGGGCGCCTTCCCGGCCCTGGCCGGCGCGCCGATCGTCCAGGGCGACGGCAAGGTCATGGCCGGGGTCGTGATCAACGGCCGGGCCGGCATGCCCGCCTTCAAGGACGACCTGTCAGACGCCGAGCTGACCAGCATCCTCAACTACGTGCGCGCCGCCTGGGGCAACAAGGGCAAGCCCGTCAGCTTCGCCGACATCTCCAGCGTCCGCGCCCAGTCGAAAGCCAAGGCCAAGACCCGCGGCCTGCAGGCCCACTGATCCCCGACGCACGGAGCGCTCTCCCCCCTTCAACGAGCCCGGGGTGAGGGCGACTTCGGCGTCCCAGTAGAAATCCTCATCCTGAGCCTGTCGAAGGACGAGGATCTCGCACCAAGGATGAATTCGTTCTCTCGGAAGGAAACGCCCATGAAACGCCTCGCCCTCGCCCTGCTCGGCGCCGCCTTGGCCGCCCCGCTCGCGGCGCACGCCCAGGGGATCGTCCGCGGCGGCGACCCCAAGTCGGCCATCGCCAGCGTCGTCACCGTGCCGGCCGGCTACGACACCATCTATGTCAGCGGCATGACCCCGCCGGTCGTCGACGCCAACGCCACGGGCGTGGCCAAGTTCGGCGACACCAAGACCCAGACCATCGGCGTCATCAAGCGCCTGGAAGACGCCCTGAAAAGCCAGGGCGCGACCCTGTCGGACGTCGTCATGATGCGCGTCCTGCTGGTCGGCGACCCCGCCAAGGACGGCAAGATGGACTTCGCCGGCATGATGGAAGGCTACAAGACCTTCTTCGGCACCGCCGAACAGCCCAACAAACCCTCGCGCATCACCAGCCAGGTCACGTCCCTGGTCGCCGACGGCATGCTGGTCGAAATCGAAGTCCAGGCCGCCCGCCCGCCGAAGAAGTAGAGAATCCCGAAGGGAGGATCGCGGACACAGCCTGTCCGCGATCCGACGCCCCGCCTACTTCACCGGCTCGAGGATCGCCGCCGCCCCGCCGGACGGCGCGAGCTTCAGCCGGAGCACGTCGGCCGATCCCATTTGCGAGATCGAGGTCGAAAGGCTGGTCGGCGTCGCGCCGTCCCGCCAGACGCGGGCCTTGAACCGCCCCTTGCCCAGGAAGCCCAGCGGCAGCGAAACCTCCCGCCCCTGCTCGTTGGTCATGGCCCCCACGTACCAGGTCGCGCCCTTGCGGCGGGCGGTGACCACGAACTCGCCGATGTCGCCCTGCAGCACCCGCGTCTCGTCCCAGGTGGTCGGCACGGCCTGGATGAAGTCGACGCCGTCCTCCCACGTCCCGTCGGCCTTGCGATAGGCCTGGGGCGCGTCGGCCACCATCACGACGGGGCTGTCGTAGACCACGTACATCGCGATCGCCTGGCCGCGCGTGGTCATCACCACCGGCCGCTCATTCCTGAACGCGAAGGTCTCGGGCGTCACGTTGCCGAAGCCGCCGGGCGTGTAGTCGATCGGTCCCAGGATCATCCGCGTGAACGGCAGGGTCACGTTGTGACGGGCGGTGATCCGCGACGACCACTTGTTGTACTCCGCGCCCAGCACGCCCTCCTGCGTCACGAAGTTCGGATAGGTCCTCGCCAGGCCGTTGGGCGCATAGGCGCCGTGCAGGTCGACCAGCAGGCGATGCTCGGCCGCCTTCGACAGGACCTTGTGGTAGAAATCGACCATCTCCTGGTCGGCGCGGTTCATGAAGTCGACCTTCACCCCGGCCAGACCCCACTTCTCATAAGCCGCGAACGCCTCGTCCATCTGGCGGTCGAGCTGCTTCCACTGCAGCCAGACCATCACCCGCACGCCCTTGGCCCGGGCGTGGGCGACGATGGCCGGCATGTCGATCTCGGGCACGGTGCTGGTGACGTCCGAGCCGAGCTTGGGCTGCTCGGAGAAGCCGACGTACCAGCCTTCGTCCATCAGGATGTAGTCGAGGCCCATGGCGGCGGCGAAGTCGATATAGGCGAGGTACGTCTCGGTGTTGACGCCCGGCTTGGCCACCGGCGCATCATAGCCGTTCCACCAGTCCCAGGCGCTCTTCCCGCCCTTGATCCAGCGGGTGTCCTCGATCGCCGTCGGCGCCGCCAGGCTGGAGATCAGGTTGGACGCCGCCAGGTCGCCCGGCGCGTCGCCGATCATCACCACCCGCCAGGGCGTGTGGAACGCCTCGCCGTTCGGCGCCACCTTCGCCACCCCGCCGTCGGACCGCGGCGGCATCTTCGTCACCACGCCCAGGGCGTTGTCGCCGCGCCGGGCGAAGAAGGTCGTGGGGTAGTTCTTCACGTCGGCCTCGGCCAGGGCGAAGGTCGTCCGCCCCTCGCCCGTCCTGCAGACCAGCGGCGCGCCGAACAGGTGAAACTGGCGGATGGCCGAGACCTTCACCGGGTCGTACTCGCCCTCCTGGCCGCCCTCGAACCGGCCGAAGTTCACGCCCCAGCAGCTGTAGTCCTTGGGGAACATGAACTCGGTGCGCTCGCCCGACACCGTGAAGCTCTCGAACCCCGGCTGACCGGGCACGACGTAGCGCAGGGCCACGCCGTCGTCATAGGCGCGGGCGACCACCGCGATAGACCGCTCGCCGCCCGTCTCGCGGAAGGTCAGGGTCAGCTCGGTATAGCGGTCGCGCACCGTCCGGGTCTTGCCCAGCACCAGGTCGTAGGTCTGATCCACCGTCGAGGTCCGCGCGTCGACCAGGTCGAAGCCCTTGGCCCCGAAACCGGCGACATTGGTCCGCAGGCCCAGCGCCGAAGGCGCGATCACCGGCTTGCCGGCGCGGGTCACCGAGAACGACGGCAGCCCCCCGTCCGTCGGCGCGAAGGCGATGACCGTGCGGCCGTCCGGCGACGCGGCCGCCTGTTTCGGGGCCGGGGCCTGCGCCTGGGCCGCGCCGGCGATCAGGCACGCGCACAAAGGCAGCGTGCGAAGCAGGATGCTCAACCGTCTCTCTCCCCTTTACGCCGTCCGCCTAGTAGGCGGGGCGCGCTTTTTTCCGTCGCGAAACCGCGGCGACGGACGTCGCATCGGCGGCTTCGAGAAATTGATATCGATATCAATGCTAGCCTGCAAGCCTCCGCGAGGCCTCCCGCCCGGCCAAGCGCCCAAAGAAAAAGGGAGCGTCCTCGCGGACGCTCCCTTCTGCAGCCGACCTTCCGGGGAAGGTGGCGCTTACTTCCCCGCCTTGGTCGCGGCGATGTAGTCGTCGACCACGCGGTCCAGCACGGTCAGCGGGGTCATGCCCGACAGCAGGCCCGCGTCGTGGAACTTCTTGATGTCGAACTTCTTGCCCAGTTCCTTCTTGGCGCGCTCGCGGGCCCGCAGCCAGGTGATCTTGCCCAGCATGTACGAGCAGGCTTGGCCCGGCCACACGACGTAGCGTTCGATCTCGGTGATCGTGCCGCTCTCCTCGTCGCCCATGGTCTCGGCCATGTACTTCACGGCCGCCTCGCGGGTCCACTTCTTGTAGTGCATGCCGCTGTCGACC
>JASGDR010000552.1:0-9111 GCA_047607095.1 Caulobacter sp. | reverse complement strand
CTGCTGGGCCGAGAGGCCGGCGAGCGCGCCGAGGCCCGGCGCCTGATGCAGTGGTTCGACCGCAAGTTCGACAACGAGGTCAACGGCTTCCTGCTGCACGAGAAGATGGAGAAGCGCCTGCTGCGGATGGGCGCGCCGGACCTGTCGTCGCTGCGCCGCGGCCGCGACGCCCTGCGCGACCACCTGGGCTACATGGAAAGCCTGCTGCAGGCCCGCGACTGGCTGGCCGGCCGCCGCATGAGCCTGGGCGACTTCGCCGGCGCCGCGCACCTGTCGGTCATCGACTATTTCGGCGACGTGCCGTGGAAGGACTTCCCGGCGGTGCGCACCTGGTACATGAAGCTGAAATCGAGGCCGTGCTTCAGGCCGATCCTGGCCGACCGCTGGCCCGGCCTCGCGCCGGCCGCGCACTATGACGACCTCGACTTCTGACCTGACGCCTCAAGACCTGAAGGACGAGATCCGCCGCGAGGCGCTGGCCCTGGGCTTCGACGCCTGCGGCTTCGCCTCGGCCGCCGACGCCTGGCCCAACGGCGACTGGCTGCGCCAGTTCGTGGCCGAGGGGCTGCACGGGGCCATGGGCTGGATGGAGGAGACGCTCGAGCGCCGCAGCCACCCCACGGCCATGTGGACCGACGCCAGGAGCGCCGTCGTGCTGGGCGTCAACTACGGCCCCGACATCGACCCGCTGACCCAGCTGGAGCATCCCGACCGCGCGGCCATCAGCGTCTACGCCCAGGGCGACGACTATCACGACGTGGTCAAGAAGCGCCTCAAGCAGCTGGCCGGCTGGATGCACCGCCGCTGGGGCAATGAGGTGAAGGTGTTCGTCGATACCGCGCCGCTGATGGAAAAGCCGCTGGCCCAGCGCGCGGGTCTGGGCTGGCAGGGCAAGCACACCAACCTGGTCTCGCGCCAGTTCGGCTCGTGGCTGTTCCTGGGCAGCGTGCTGACGACGCTGGACCTGCCGCCCGATACCGCCGAGCACGACCGCTGCGGCTCGTGCAGCGCCTGCCTGGACATCTGCCCGACCGGCGCCTTTCCCGCGCCGCACCGGCTGGATGCGCGGCGCTGCATCTCCTACCTGACCATCGAGCTTTCGGGGCCGATCCCGGACGAGTTCCGGCCCATGCTGGGCAACCGCATCTACGGCTGCGACGACTGCCTGGCGGCCTGCCCGTGGAACAAGTTCGCCAGCCTGTCGGCCGAGGCCAAGTTCCACGCCCGCGACAGCCTGAAGAGCCCGCCGCTCGCCGAACTGGCGGCGCTGGACGATCCGAGTTTCCGCGCCCTTTTCTCCAAGAGCCCGATCAAGCGCATCGGCCGCGACCGCTTCGTGCGCAACGTGCTCTACGCCATCGGCAACAGCGGCGACGCGGGCCTGCGCACCGTCGTCGAACCGCTGCGGACCGACCCGGACCCGACCGTGCGCGACGCCGCCGACTGGGCGGCCGCCCGGCTGGCTCAGGCCTGGTAGACGAACGGCGTGTCGAGGTCGGCGAGCCGCGGCGCGGCCGCGTCGCGGGCGTTGACCGTCACCGCATCGGCCGAAACGCCCCAGTCGATGGCCAGGGCCGGATCGTTCCAGGCCAGCACACCCTCGGCCTGCGGCGTGTAGTAGCCGGTGACCTTGTAGAAGACCTCGCACTCGTCGGTCAGGGCGCAGTAGCCGTGGGCGAAGCCTTCGGGGACCAGCAGCTGGCGCCCGTCGTCGGCAGACAGCTCAACCGCGACCGCGCGCCCGAAGGTCGGCGAACCGGCGCGGATATCGACGGCGACGTCGAGGATCGCGCCGCGCACGCAGCGGATCAGCTTGGCCTGGGCGTGCGGCGGACGCTGGAAGTGCAGGCCGCGCACGACGCCGCGCACGGTGGAGCGCACGTGGTTGTCCTGCACGAAGGCGCCGCCGGAAAAGCCGGCCTCGTCCAGCGCCGACCGGCGGAAAGTCTCGGAGAACCAGCCGCGCTCGTCGCCATGGCGCGCGGGCGTGATAAGCAGGACCTCGGGAATCGCCGTCGGCGTGATCTTCATTCGTCGAACCTCAAACCCGAGTTACGTCCCACGCATGGCCGCAGTCGCCGAAAATCGCAAGAACGCCGACCCGCTGGTCAGCGTGGTGGTGGTGGCCTACCAGAGCAAGCCGACCCTGGCGCGATGCCTTGAGGCGCTGCGCGCCCAGACCTTCACCGACTTCGAGATCCTGCTGGTCGACAACGCCTCGGCCGACGGCGCGCCGCAGGCGGCGGCCGCCGCCGACCCGGCCATCCGCCTGATCGAGCCGAAGGCCAATCTCGGCTTCGCCGCCGGCAACAACCTGGCCGCCCGCGCCGCCCGCGGCCGCTGGCTGGCCCTGCTCAATCCCGACGCCTACGCCCAGCCCGACTGGCTGGAGCGCTGGATGGCCGCCACCCGGGCCTGGCCGACGGTACGCTCGTTCGCCAGCCTGCAGATCGCCGCCGACGCGCCGAACCTGCTGGACGGCGCCGGCGACGTGATGTCGGCTTCGGGCTTTCCGTTCCGCGGCGGCCACGGCTCGCCCCGACCGGCGGCGACCCCGACCGGCGAGGTGTTTTCGGCCTGCGGCGCGGCCCACCTGATCGAGCGCGACCTCTTCCTAGAGCTGGACGGCTTCGACGAAAGCTTCTTCTGCTACTGCGAGGACGTCGACCTGGGCTATCGCCTGCGGCTGATCGGCGAGCCGACGCTGCTGACGCCCGAGGCGGTCGTGGCCCATGTCGGTTCGGCCTCGACCTCGGTACGCTCGGACTTCGCCCTGTTTCACGGCACCCGCAACCGGGTCTGGCTGTTCGTCAAGAACACGCCCTGGCCGCTGCTGTGGCTGACCGCGCCGATGCACGCCCTGGCCACCCTGGTGCTGATGGCCCGTCACGCCACGCGCGGCGAAGCCCGGGAGCCGTTGCGGGGACTGGCGGCGGCGCTGAGGGGCCTGGGTCCGGCCTGGCGCGCCCGCCGTGCGATCCAGCGGGGCCGAAAGGCCTCGTGGCTGGCCATCGCCGGGGCGATGACCTGGAACCCGCTGGACCTCTTCGGCATGCGGGTGGTGATCAAGCCCGCGAAAGCTCGTCGATCATCCGCCGCATGAACTGGGCGCCGCGCTCCATCTGGGCGATCTCGACATATTCGTCGGGCTGGTGGGCCTGGTCGATCGAGCCCGGGCCGCAGATGACGGTGGAGAAGCCCGCGCCCTGGAACTGCCCCGCCTCGGCGGCGTAGGGGGCGACTCGGGCCGGGCCGTTGTCGCCGGCCATGCGACGGGCGAAGATCTCGGCGGCCCCGTCCTTTTCCGGCGCGAACGACGGGGTCAGCGAGCGCACCTCGACCTTGACCCCGCCCTCGGGCGCCCTGGCCTTGACCTCGGCGTCCAGCGACGCGGCCAGGGCGAAGAAATCGGCGAGGATGGCGTCGGGGTCGAGGCCCGGCGGGGTGCGCAGGTCGAACACGAAGACGCACTGGCGGGCCAGGATGTTGACCGCCGTGCCGCCGTTGACCTGGCCGATGGTCAGGGTCGCGCCCTTGGGCAGGAACGGCGAGGCCGGATCGGCCTCCCGCTCCAGCCGCTCGGACAGCGCCACCAGACGGCTCATCAGCTTCACGGCGACCATGTTGGCCGAGACGCCCAGATGGGTGAGGCTGGAATGGGCCTCGCGGCCGGTGACCGTCACCCAGTAGCTGGCGATGCCCTTGTGGGCCTGGACGGCGACCATGTCGGTGGGCTCGCCCACCACCACCAGGGCGGGCCTGGGCACGTCGCGGGCGATGACCGAGATCATGTCGGGCGCGCCCAGGCAGCCGACCTCCTCGTCATAGGAGAAGGCCAGGTGGACGGGGCGGGCGAGGTCGCTCACGACCAGATCCGGCGCGGCCGCCAGCGCCAGGGCCAGGAACCCCTTCATATCGCAGGTTCCCCGGCCGTAGAGGCGGCCGTCGCGTTCGGTGAGCGCCCAGGGGTCGCTGGACCACGGCTGGCCGTCGACCGGAACCACGTCGGTATGGCCCGACAGCACGACCCCGCCCTCGACCGCCGGGCCGATGCTGGCCATCAGGTTGGACTTGGTTCCGTCGGCGTTGGGCACCCGCCGCGAGGCCACGCCCAGGTCGGCCAGATAGGCCTCGACCCATTCGATCAGGGCGAGGTTTGACCCCCGCGAGGTGGTGTCGAAGGCCACCAGCCTGGCCAGGATGTCGATCGCACGGGCGGAAAGCGCTTCGGGAGAGGAGACCATGAACCGAGCCTAGGCCGCGCCGCCCGGCCCCGCCAACCCCGGGTCGGGCGAATGGGCAGGATCGTGCACCGTTGCGAGGAAAGCTTACACGGGGCGCAACAATCGTTCCCTTCGCCGGCTTTTCTTCGCCGGGCCTAAGCTTTAGAGGAAGCGGACCATGATCCTGACCCTCTCCTGCCCCGATCAGCCCGGCATCGTCGCCAAGGTCTCGACCTTCCTGTTCGAGCGCGGCTGCAACATCCTCGACGCCCAGCAGTTCGACGACCAGGAGACGGGCGACTTCTTCATGCGCGTCGTCTTCGATCCGGACGGCGCCGACCGCGACGCGCTGCGCGCCGAGTTCGAGGCCCTGGCCAAGGGCTTCTCGATGCGCTGGACCCTGCGCGACCCGGCCGAGCGCTATCGCGTCATGATCCTGGCCAGCAAGTTCGACCACTGCCTGGCCGACCTGGTCTATCGCTGGCGCATCGGCGAGCTGCCGATGGACGTGACCGCGATCGTCGCCAACCATCCGGCCGCGACCTACGCCAATGTCGACCTGTCGGGCCTGCCCTTCCATCACCTGCCGGTGACCAAGGAGACCAAGTTCGAGCAGGAGGCCGCGCTCTGGAAGCTGATCCAGGAGACGCAGACCGACATCGTCGTGCTGGCCCGCTACATGCAGGTGCTGTCCGACGGCCTGTCGGCCAAGCTGGCCGGCCGCTGCATCAACATCCACCACTCGTTCCTGCCCGGCTTCAAGGGCGCCAAGCCCTATCACCAGGCCCACGCCCGCGGCGTGAAGGTGATCGGGGCGTCAGCCCACTACGTCACCGGCGACCTCGACGAGGGTCCGATCATCGAGCAGGACGTCGAGCGCATCAGCCACCGCGACACGCCCGAGGACCTGGTCCGCAAGGGCCGCGACATCGAGCGCCGCGTCCTGGCCCGCGCCCTGCGCTGGCGGCTGGAGGACCGGGTGCTGCTGAACGGTCGCAAGACCGTGGTGTTCACCGACTGACGGCGGGCCGCGCATGAACCTCGACCCCGCCGTTCCGCCCGAGGCCGGCCGCGGCCAGGTCCTGGTCTACATGCCCGACCGCGGCGTCGGCGACCTGACCTGGCACCTGCCCACCTTGCGGGGCATCGCCGCCACGACGCCGGAAAAGACCGTGCTGCTGGCCGCGCGGCCGTCGAGCCGGGCCCGCGACCTGCTGGGCGCGGAGACCTGCGTCACCGCCATCGACTATCTCGAATACCGCTCGGGAACCTGGAAGAACCTCCAGGAGATCGCCGACTTCCACCGCCTGTGCCGGGCCCGCCGCCCCCGGGCGGTGTGGATCCTGGAGAAGATCGACCGTCCCGCCATCGGCGCGGCCCTGGCCGGCGTGCCCGAGCGCCGGGGCTTCGGCCTGGGACACGGCCAGCAGCACTGGCTGACCCACGGTCCCTACCTGCCCAAGGCCATGCGCCCGGCCCACCGGATCGACAAGCTGGCCGCCTTCGAGGCCGCGCACGGCCTGGCGGTCTCCAGCCGCGAGCCGGCCCTCGTTCCGACCCCGGCCGCGCTGGAGGTCGTCGAGGCCCGCTTCGGCGCCCTGCCCCGCCCGTGGATCGTCTACGGCGTCGGCGCCAGCGAGACGCGGCGGATGTGGCCGCTGGAGCGGTTCTCGGACCTGAGCGCGACCCTTTCCGACCTCGGCGGAACCCGCTTCTGGCTGGGCGGCTTCGAGGACAAGGCCCGCGTCGACGCGCAACTGGCGAACGGCTCGCCCGCCGGGGTGACGCAGGTCAACGTCTGCGACCTGAAGTTCGACGTCGGCTCGGCCCTGATGTCGCGGGCGGACCTCTTCGTCGGCAACGATTCCGGCCCGATGAACCTGTCGGCCTCGGTCGGCGCGCCGACCCTGGGCCTGTTCGGCCCGGGACCGGTGCTGGACTATTCCCGCTTCCTGCACGCCCAGGCGACCGAAGACCTGGCCCGGCTGGACGCCGACACCGTGGCCGCCCGCGCCCGCGTCCTACTGGCCTGAGGCCGGCCGGCCCGCCGCGATCCGCGCCAGGGCCGCCTCCATCAGATCGCTCGACCGCTCCCAGGTGAACCCGGCCAGCGTCTCGCGCACCGCGCCGTTCAGGCGCGCGCGCAGGTCGGCGTCGGCGAACAGCCGCAGCAGGTTGTCGGCCAGGGCGCGCGGATCGCGCGGCGCGCTCATCAGGGCGCTCTCGCCGTCGACGGCGAACTCGCGATGGCCCAGCACGTCGGTGATCGCCAGGGCCGCCCCGCACAGGGCCGCCTCGCACGGCGGCAGGCCCCAGCCCTCGTTATGGCTGGCCGACAGGAAGACGGCCGAGCGGTTGTAGAGCGCCCGCAGGTCCGCGTCGGAAGGCGAGACGTGATAGGTCACGTAGGACGGCAGGTCCTCGGGCGCGCCGGGGCCGTACATCTCGACGGTCAGGCGCGGCTCGGCGGCATGGACCAGAGCCAGGGCCCGCAGGGCGTCGGAAAAACCCTTGTAGCCCGCCCGCTGGTGGATCATGGCCACGCGGTGCGGATCGCGCTCGGCCAGCGGCGTGTCGAGGCCGTAGGTCTCGAAGGCCAGGCCGTTGGGAACCAGGGCGGCGTCGACGCCTCGCTCGGCCGCCTTGGCCCGGATCGACCGGGCGATGACGATCTTGGCCATCGGCGCGGCCCAGGCCCGCTCGACACCCTCGGCGTCGCGCTCGAAGCCGAAGTCCCAGTGCTGGGCGAAGAAGGCCTTGGCGCCGTGCCCGGCCGGCAGACGGTCGACGGCCTCGACCGCGCTCCAGACCGTGGCCACCACGACGTCGCCGGACGGCACGCGCCCGGCCGAAAGATCGCGGGTCCAGAGCAGCTTCACCTTGGGCGAGATGCTGGCCCAGGCCGGACGCCATCGGCCGTCGCGCTTCCAGCGCCGCCAGCGCAGCCACAGCCGCACCTGCTTGGCCAGGCGCGTCGCCGGCTTCTGCGCGGCCGGCAGCACCACGGTCACGTCGTGACCGCGCTCGGCCAGCCGGCCGGCGTGCTCGTAGACGACGCGCGTTCCGCCCACGGGACGAAGGCTCGCCCCGGGCTCCACGAATACGATCTTCACACGCCCCCCTGGCGGTCAGGCGGCGCGCCGGCCCCGGACGGGCGAAGCGGCGCGCCGACATCCTACTACGGACCTCAGCCCTTGGGCGGCTGCAGCTTGCTGCGCAGCACGTCGATCAGCTCGATCTTGAAGACCAGGGTGCTGCCCGGCGGAATGTCGGGGCCGGCCTGCATGTCGCCATAGGCGAGGTCGGCGGGCACATAGAGCATCCACTCGTCGCCGGGCCGCATCAGCTGCATCGCCTCGACCCAGCCGGGGATCAGGCCGCGCAGCTGGAACGAGGCGGGCACGCCGCGTTCGTAGGAGCTGTCGAACACCAGGCCGTCCAGGCGCTTGCCTTCGTAGTGGACCTTGACCTCGTCGACCGGGCGCGGATGCGGGCCGTCGGCCGGGCCCGAGCGCACGACCTTGTACTGCAGGCCGCTGGGCAGGGTGACCACGCCCGGCTGCTTGGCGTTCTCGGCCAGGAAGCCGGAGCCGGCGGTCTTGTTGGCCGAGATCGCGGCCTGCTGGGCGGCCAGATCCTCCTTCGAGGGGCCGCAGCCGGCCAGGGACAGGCCGGCCAGGACGGCGATAGCGAGGAACCGAGCGCGCATGTGGGATCTTTCCGATGGCGAAACCGCGCCCTGAGCTAGCAGGCTTGGCGTGAACATCAATCATTCCGTGTCTGGAACGTCCCGCGGACACCGTTGTCATGCAACGGTGGTGGCGCAGGGGCCCTCAAACCCTTAAGACGCATTCATCGAGACGAAAACGAGGCGTTCATGAAACCTGTCCGCAAGGCCGTTCTTCCCGTCGCGGGTCTTGGCACCCGGGTCCTGCCCGGCACCAAATCGACGCCGAAGGAACTGCTCAACGTCGTGGACCGGCCGATCCTTTCCTACATCGTCGAGGAAGGCCGCGCCGCCGGCATCGAACACTTCGTCTTCGTGACCGGCCGCAGCAAGGGCGCCATCGAGGACTATTTCGACCACCAGGTCGAACTCGAGATGCAGCTCGAGGCCAAGGGCAAGCTCGACATCCTCAAGCAGCTGCGCGACGAGCTGCCCAAGCCCGGCGAAATGAGCTTCGTGCGCCAGATGGCCCCGCTGGGCCTGGGCCACGCGGTATGGTGCGCCCGCGACATCATCGGCGACGAGCCGTTCGCCGTGCTGCTGCCCGACGTCATCGTCGACGCCCCGAAGTCGGCCCTGGCCCAGCTGATCGAGGTCTACGACCAGGTCGGCGGCGGCAACATCGTCGGCGTCGAGGAAGTGCCGGAAAGCGAGACGCACAAGTACGGCGTGGTCGCCCCCAGCAAGGTCGAGGGGCGTCTGGCGACCATGAGCGGCATGGTCGAGAAGCCTGCCAGGGGCACGGCGCCCTCGAACTGGGCCATCGCCGGCCGCTACATCCTGCAGCCGGAGATCTTCGATCTGCTGGCCGGCCAGGAAAAGGGCGCCGGCAACGAGATCCAGCTGACCGACTCCATGGCCAAGCTGATGCAGGACCAGGCCTTCCACGCCTATGTCTACGAGGGCGACACCCACGACTGCGGCGACAAGATCGGCCTGCTGAAGGCCAATGTCGCCCTGGCGCTGAAGCGTCCGGACCTGGGCGAGGCCGCCCGCAAGGCGATTTCGGCGCTGCTGTAGGCGGAGTGCACGAAAACCTCGCCCTTCGACAAGCTCAGGGTGAGGTTTTCTACTGAACGACCTCTACCCTGATCCTCATCCTGAGCCTGTCGAAGGACGAGGATCACGCACCGCGGAAACAAAAAGGGCCCCGCTCCGGCG
>JASGDR010000551.1:0-4390 GCA_047607095.1 Caulobacter sp. | reverse complement strand
TTTTCGAGGAAGCCCGGCGAGCAGACGGGGAACAGGCGCTCGCCCAGCAGCGGGATCGACTCCACCCCGTCCCACGGACCGCGCCCGAAGCGCAGGGCCAGGTCCACGCCGTCGGTGCGCAGGTCGGCCTTGCGGTCCTCGATGCGCAGCTGCAGGTCGGCCTCGCCGGTGTCGGCGGCCAGGCGGGCCAGGCGGGTGACCAGCCAGCGGCTGGCGAAGGCGGCGGTGGCGCTGACCACCAGCGGCCCCTCGAGGGTCTGGCGGGCGCTCTCGACCCCGGCCCGCAGGATCGACAGGGCCTCGGCCACGTGCTCGGCCAGCCGCCGGGCGGTGGGCGTGGGGACCATGTCGTTGCCCTCGCGCCGGAACAGGGTCGCGCCCAGGTCCTCCTCCAGCTTGCGGATCTGCTGGCTGACCGCGCCGTGCGTGACGTGCAGCTCGTCGGCGGCCCGGCTGTAGCCGCGATGGCGATAGGCCGCCTCGAGCGCGACCAGGGAGCTGAAGGGCGGAAGGCGCAAGGCAAGGCTCTCCGTTAGTCAGGCTCACAACCTGGCGCAGAAGCCATCGTTCGTAAAGCGCGCCTGCATTTGCGATTGTCTCCCTGCGGCCACCCTTCCCCACCACCGCATCTAACAGGATGAAGACGATGAAACTGCTGCTCGCCGGCGGCGCCCTGGCGCTCGCCCTGATCGGCGCGATCGACCGCGCCCCCTCCTCGCCCTTCCGCGCCGAGCCCTGGCCCGGCAGCGTGCCGGTGCATAGCCCGCGGTGAGGGGCTCGCCCGCCGCGCGGCGGCGACGTCTCGGACGGCGCGGCGCCCGTTGCGCTGGCCTGGCCGGCGCCGCACAACCTTGATATGCGACCGCTCAAGCTTCTCGTCATCGCGCTGGCCTTCGGCGCCGGTCCCGCCCGGGCCGAGCCGCTGGAGCCGCCCACCGTCCGCACCACGATCCAGGTGGAGCGCACCGAGGACGGTTCCTGCTCGGAGGTTCACGCCGGCAAGGCCGGCGGCCCCGCCCCTCTGGCCATGACCGACATCTGCCACGGCTGGAGCAGCGCGACCTGCGCCGACAAGCTTCTGGTCGTCGGCGCGGGCGTCACCGAGGATCAGGCGCAGGTGCTCTTCACCGGAGAGAACCGCGTGACCGACGTCGTCGCGCTGGTGGACGCGGCCGTCGGAGCCAGGTGGCCGCGCCACGAACATCTCCACCTGTCGTTCGGCGCGCCGCGCTGCGTCGACGGAGCCATGGTTCTGCCGGTCTCGGGCTCTCACCTGCTCGCGGACAGCACCGGATCCGCGTCCGGCTTCTCCGGCGAACTCAGGATCGCCGGTCCGGACGATCATTCGGTTCGGCTCGAAGCCGAGCGCTGATCGCGACGCCGCGCCCATCCGCCGGATTTGCCAACCACGCTCGTTCGGCGCATATCCCCGGCGATCATGATCGCCGCCAAGAAGACCCTTCGCAGCGCCAGCGCCCTGGCCGAGGCCGGCCTCGTCGCCGCCGACCGCCTGCCGGCGCTGGAGCGCGTGGCCGCCCAGTACGCGGTGGCCATCACGCCCGACATGGCTCAGCTGATCGACGAGGCGGACCCGTTCGACCCGATCGCCCGCCAGTTCGTGGCCGACGAGGCCGAGCTGGTCACCCTGCCCGCCGAGTCCGAAGACCCGATCGGCGACTTCGCCCACAGCCCGGTCGAGGGGATCGTCCACCGCTACCCCGACCGCGTGCTGCTGAAGCCCACCCACACCTGCGCGGTCTATTGCCGGTTCTGCTTCCGGCGCGAGATGGTCGGGCCCGAGGGCCTGAAGACCCTGTCGCCGGCCGAGCTGGACGCGGCCTTCGCCTATGTCGCCGCCCGCCCGCAGATCTGGGAGGTGATCGTCACCGGCGGCGACCCCTTCGTGCTGTCGCCGCGCCGCATCGCCGACCTGATGGACCGGCTGGAGGCGATCGAGCACGTCAAGGTCGTGCGCTTCCACACCCGTATCCCCTCCGTCGATCCGGAGGCGGTGACGCCCGAGCTGGTCGCGGCGCTGAAGCGCGGAAGCAAGGCGGTCTATGTGGCCCTGCACGCCAACCACGCCCGCGAACTGACCCCCGCCGCCCGCGCGGCCTGCGCGAAGCTGGTCGACGCCGGCGTGCCGATGATCGGCCAGACCGTGCTGCTGAAGGGCGTCAACGACGATCCCGAGAGCCTGGGCGCGCTGATGCGGGCGCTGGTCGAGACGCGGATCAAGCCCTACTACCTGCACCAAGGCGACCTGGCGCCCGGCACCAGCCACCTTCGTACCTCGGTCGAGGAGGGCCGGGCGCTGATGAAGGCCATCCGCGGCCGCTATTCGGGCCTGTGCCAGCCGACCTACGTGCTCGACATCCCCGACGGCCACGGCAAGGTTCCGATCGGCCCCAACTATCTCGACGACGGCGCGGTGGAAGACCCGCGCGGCCAGATCCACGCCTATCCCCCGAAAGCCGACTGACCCCATGGCCTGGACCCGCACCTACGACGAGGCCGAGCCTCAGCGCGTCAACAAGTGGCTGGCCCAGAGCGGGGTCTGCTCGCGCCGCGAGGCCGAGGCCCTGATCGGCCAGGGCCTGGTGACGATCGACGGCGAGGTGGTGGAGGACGCCGGCCGCAAGATCCTGCCCGGCCAGACCCTGGTGCTGAACGACGGCGCGACCCGGCAGCTGGGCGCGGCGATGACGGTGATGATCCACAAGCCGGTCGGCGTCGTCTCGTCCCAGCCGGAGGGCGAGCAGATCCCGGCCGTGCGCCTGCTGACGAGGGGCGCCCAATTCGGCCAGCCCGGCCCCGTGCCCGGCCGCGACAGCAAGCTGGCCCCCGTCGGGCGGCTGGACATGGACTCGCGCGGCCTGCTGATCCTCTCCGAGGACGGCGTCGTCGCCAAAGCCGTGATCGGGCCGGAGTCGACGCTGGAGAAGGAATACCGCGTCCGGGTGCGCGGCGAGCTGACCCGCGAGAAGATCGACTGGCTGCGCCATGGTCTCGAATTGGACGGCCGCAAGCTGAAGCGCGCCGTCGTCGACCGCCTGGGCCAGGAGACCCTGCGCTTCGTGCTGACCGAAGGCCGCAACCGCCAGATCCGCCGGATGTGCGACCTGGTGGAACTGGACGTCATCGACCTGTTCCGCCACCGCGTCGGCCCGATCGAGCTGGGCGACCTGCCCGAAGGCCGCTGGCGCTCGCTGACCGCCGCCGAACGCGAAGCGCTGATCCGGGGCTAAAGCCCTCTTCCGCCCTCCATTTTCCAGGCGCCGCATCCTTCTGGCGCGGCGCGCGCCCCGGCGCCAAGCTCGGCGCCCTCGCAAAAGGAGCGCGCCATGTATGTCGCCGGCCTGGTCATTCCCGTGCCTGGGGATCGCATCGAGGACTACCGCCGCTGGGCGGAGATGAGCGCGGCCTTCTTCCGGGAGTACGGCTGCCTGGAGATCGTCGAGAGCTGGGAGGACTTCGTTCCCGACGGCAAACTGACCGATTTCCGCCGCGCGGTGGCCGCCGAGCCGGGCGAGAAGATCGTCTTCACCTGGCAGGTCTGGCCCGACAAGGAGAGCTTCGACGCGGCCGAGGCGAAGATGCACGAGGATCCGCGGATGGACGAGGGCGGTGAGCCGCCGTTCGACCCGAAGCGCCTGATCATGGGATGCTTCTCGCCGATCCTGACCATGGGCCGGGACTGAGGGCGAACCGCGCTCACCCTGTACCGGAACTTTCCGTCCATTTTTTCACGTTCGCTGGACGCCGTTTCAAATCGGCAACATCGCCGCCACTTGGCGTTGCTAGCCGTGCGGTCCCTTAAGTTAGGAGACCGACAATGAAAGCCGTCGTCGCCGCGATCGCCCTGAGCATCGCCGCCGCCTCTACCGCTCCCGCCCTGGCCCAGCCGCAAGGCGGCCAAGATCAGCGCGGCGCCGCGCCCGCCGCCCAGCAGCAGCGCCACGACGCCAAGCCGGGCAAGGAATCCAAGCACGAGCGCCACGTCCGCGCCTGCAAGGCCAAGTACCGCAGCTATGACGTCAAGCGCGACGCCTTCCGCGGCGCCGGCGGCAAATGGATCAAATGCCGCCTCTAGCAGTTTAGCTTGAGCGTCGGGTCGCCAGCGTCGGCGACCCGACATTTCGTACATCGCGTAATTCCGCCTCGTCCGCCGGACGAGCGCTCCTTCGACCATCTTCGCCGCCCGCCCGCGCCCAGAGGCCGTCCATGACCGAACCCAGCCCGTCCTTCTCCGTCCGCAAGCCCAGCCGTCGGGCGCGGATCATCGGCGGCGCCGTCGCCGTCGCGGCCCTGGCGGGCGTCGGGGTTCTGTCCTGGACCCTGCTGCACAACGGCGGCGAGGCCGGCGGCGGCGACATGGGCCCCGGCGGTC
>JASGDR010000550.1:0-5350 GCA_047607095.1 Caulobacter sp. | reverse complement strand
CGCCCAGGCGCTGTTCGAGACCACGGGCGAGGACGAGCTGGTCGATCCGACCGTGCCGACCACCACCCTGCTGTGGCGCCTGTTCAACGAGGACGGCGTGCGCCTGATCGAGGAAAAGCCGCTGCGCGCCTTCTGCCGCTGCTCGGAAGAGCGGATCGGCGTGGTGCTGCAGTCCTTCTCTCCCGAGGAGAAGGCCGAGATGATCGAGCCGGACGGCAAGATCCACGTGACCTGCGAATATTGCTCGCGGGTCTACGCGCTGGAGCCGAACGGCGAGGCTTGAGGCGGTCTCAAGGAACCTCCCCCTGTGGGGGAGGCGATCGCGTAGCGATCGGTGGGGGGAGACGATGGACGGCTCCCGACGCCTCGCAAGCTGAAAAGGGCCCCCCGCCGGCCTTCGGCCGCCTCCCCCATAGGGGGAGGTTCCCGGAGAGGCGGAGATTACCGCCCCCTAAGCCCGCCCTTCCGGCTGTCGGATCACGTACTCATGCGTCAGGTCCAGATCCAGCCGCACCGAGCCGGCCGGCGGGCCGCCGGCGTCCAGCGTCGGCTGTTCGCCCAGCACCAGATAGGCCTGGGCATTGGGCTCCAGGTTGTTGAAGCTGATCTTCGACGAGCCTCCCGGCGGGATCGTGCGCGCCAGGCTGACCGGCTTGGTCGCGGCCTTGGAAAACACCAGGACCGTCGAGTTCTGGGTGTCGTCGCTTCGATTGATGAGGGTCAGCTCGTAGTCGGCCACGCCGCAACCTCCCTGTAGTTTCGCGGTCTGACGCCGCAAGGGGAAGTAAACGCATAACATCGTTACTTGGCAACGGCGCCGTTTGCGGCGTGGCCGACCTTCTATTCGTAGCTCACCAGGAAGGCGCGGTTCGGCTGCTGGATCACGGTGGCCGTGGTTTCGGTCTTGTCGGTGAAGTCGACCTCGATCGGAGCGCTGGCCACCGTGCTGCAGTCGATCGGCTCGCCGGCCGCGAAGGCGATGTCGTTGACGTAGAAGTGCGGCGCGCTTTCGCTGTTCTCCGGCGTGTAGTTGATCGCGTCGAAGCCGCCGCTGGCCACGTTGTCCAGGCTGGCCCAGGCCTGGGTGTAGACGCCCGTTCCCGGGGCCGCCGGCGGCTGGGCGAAGATCGTGTAGCTCTGCGCCGCGGCCGAGTGGTTCAGGACGCGGATCGTGTAGGTGGTCGTCATCGTCTTCCCCCTGTGATTGAGACAGGAGGATTCAATATCTCAAAGTTGCGAGGCGGGAAGAGGCGCGCGCGAGTTTAGTTCGCCCGCCGCGCCGCTCCGGGCAGGTGCAGCGAGAACTCGGGGATCTCGGCGGTGAAGGGCTCGCCCGCTTCGGTGACCATCTGGTAGCGGCCGACCATCGTGCCCGACGGCGTCGGCAGCGGGCAGTTGGAGACGTAGCGGAAGGCCTCGCGCGGCCGCAGTTCGGGCTGTTCGCCGACCACGCCGGACCCCTCGACCTCGTTGCTGCGGTTCATGGCGTCGGTCACCTTCCACCAGCGCGCGACGAGATGCACCGTCTCGACGCCGTGGTTCTCGATCTCGACGGTGTAGGCCCACAGATAGAGGCCCTGCTCGGGAGACGACTCCTCGGGCAGGTAGCAGGGCGCGACCCGCACGACGATGTCGCGCGTGCGGGCCTCGTAGATGCCCCCGTCGGCGCCGCGGCGCCGGCGGATCCGCTTCAGCGGCGGGCTGGACTCACGCCTGGTCGAGCGCACGGATCACGTCGCGGGTCAGGTCGCCGAGGCTTTCGAGGCCGACCGACAGGCGCACGCCGCCCTCGGTCACGCCCAGCAGCGGGCGCATCTCTTCCGGCACCGAGCGGTGCGTGGTGGTCGGCGGGTGGGTGGCCATCGACTTGGCGTCGCCGAGATTGTTGGAGATGTCGACGATCTCCAGCGCGTTCAGAAACTTGAAGGCCGCCTCGCGCGAGCCGAGGTCCAGCGCGATCACCGTGCCGCCGCCGCTCATCTGGCTCTTGGCGACGTTATGGCCGGGGTGGTCGGGGCGGAACGGGTAGAGCACGCGCTGAACCTTCTTGTGCTCGGCCATGGTGTTGGCCAGGGCGAAGGCGCTGTCGGTCTGGCGGCGCACGCGCAGGTCCAGGGTCTCCAGGCCCTTGACCATCACCCAGGCGTTGAACGGCGACATCGACGGGCCGGTGTGGCGCATGCTGTCGCGGTAGAATTCCTCGTTGATCGCCTCGGTGGTCAGGATCGCCCCGCCCAGCACCCGGCCCTGGCCGTCGATGTGCTTGGTGGCCGAATAGACGACGACGTCGGCGCCCAGGGCCAGCGGCTGCTGGAAGATCGGGGTGGCGAACACGTTGTCGACGATGACCTTGGCGCCGACGGCGTGGGCCAGTTCGGAGACGGCGCGGATGTCGGTGATCTCCAGCACCGGGTTCGACGGGGTCTCGATCAGCACGGCCTTGGTGTTCGGCTTGATCGCCGCTTCCCAGGCCGCGAGATCGGTGGCGTCGACGAAGGTGGTCTCGATCCCGAAGCGCGGCAGCCATTCGGCGATCAGCCAGCGGCACGAGCCGAACAGGGCGTTGCCCGCCACCACGTGGTCGCCGGCCCGCACCAGGCCGATCAGGGCCGAGTGCACCGCCGCCATGCCGGTGGCGGTGGCGCGGCAGACCTCGGCGCCTTCCAGCAGGGCCAGGCGGTCCTCGAACATCTTCACGGTCGGATTGTTGAACCGCGAATAGACGAAGCCCGGATCCTCGCCCGAGAACCGGCGGTCGGCGCCCTCGGCGCTGTCGTAGGTGAAGCCCTGCGTCAGATAGAGCGCCTCGGCCGTCTCCATGAACGGCGAGCGCGCCAGACCCCCGCGGATCAACTTGGTGGCGACGTCCCAGTTCTTCGGATCTTCGGACACGGCTTCCTCGACGCTTGGGTCACACTAGAGAGGCGGCATAAGGGGTTTGGCGGCGCGCAGGGTCAAGCGCCGAGGGTCTTATTTCAACATCAGAATGCCGCGAGGCGAACAGCGACGGCGCAGCCTTGCCTTACGCGCGAGGTTTAGAGAGTGTGCCGCCGATGACCGACGCCCATTTCGCGGGGATTCTGCCCTGCCAGACCATCGAGGACCTGATCGCCCAGGAGGCGATCACCTCGCAGACGCCGTTCGACCGTGACCAGGTTCAGCCGGCCAGCCTCGACCTGCGCCTGGGCGTGCGCTGCTGGCGGGTGCGCGCCTCGTTCCTGCCCGGCGTCGCCCGTCGCGTGCCCGAGCGTCTCAAGGACGTGGCCATGCACGAGCTCGACCTATCCAAGGGCGCGGTGCTGGAGAAGGGCTGCGTCTACATCGCCGAGATCCAGGAACGCCTGGCCCTGCCGGCCAACGTGGCCGCCCGCGGCAATCCCAAGAGCTCGACCGGCCGCGTCGACGTCTTCGTGCGCCTGCTCAGCGACCGGTCCAAGGCCTTCGACGACATCGAGGCGGGCTACGAGGGCCCGCTCTATATCGAGATCGCGCCCCAGACCTTCTCGGTGCTGGTCCGCGCCGGCACGCGCCTCAATCAGCTGCGTCTCAAGCGCGGCGAGCCGGCCAAGCTGGCCATCCGCAGCGTCGGCGTCGACCTGACCCCGGGCGAGACCGGCATCGTCGGTTTCCGCGGCCGTCGCCACGCCGGGGTCGTCGACCTCGACCACGAGGACGGCCACGATCCGCGCGATTTCTGGGAGCCGCTGGAAACCCGCCATGGCGAGCTGCTGCTCGATCCGGGCGAGTTCTACATCCTGGCCTCGAAGGACGACGTCGAGATCCCGGTCATGGAAGCGGCCGAGATGACCCCGATCGATCCGTCGGTCGGCGAGTTCCGCGTCCATTACGCCGGCTTCTTCGATCCGGGCTTCGGCACCGAGGAGGCCGGCGCCGTCGGCTCCAAGGGCGTGCTCGAGGTGCGCAGCCACGAGACTCCGTTCCTGCTGGAGGACGGCCAGACCGTCGCCCGGCTGGTCTACGAACCGCTGACCGCCCGTCCGGCCCGCCTCTACGGCGAGGGCGGATCGCACTATCAGCGGCAGGGCCTGAAGCTTTCGAAGCATTTCAAGCCGTGGCGTTAGGCCGCGGCGCTTCTCGCTCGCCCGGTTAACCCCTCGCGTCCTAGGCTGAGACCGTATTCCTGTCGGGGGAAGCGATGGTTTCAGCGTGGGTGAAGGGCGTGCGACGCCTGCTGGCGGTCATGACGGCCGCGGCGGGGCTGTCGGTGCTCGCCGGAGCCGCCCACGCCGCCCCGGCCATGTGGGAGGTCAGCGACGGCGACTCCCGCATCTACCTCTTCGGCTCGATGCACGTGCTGTCGCCCGACGTCCGCTGGCGCACGCCCGCCTTCGACCGCGCCTACGCCCGGGCCGGCAAGCTGTGGTTCGAGACCCGGGTCGACGCCGACCCGGCCGTCGTGAAGGCCCTGGTCGACCGCTACGGCGTCGATCTCGACCGCTCCCTCACCGAAAAGCTGCCGCCGCGCACCGTCGCCAGCCTGCGCGCGGCGCTCGACCAGCGCGGCGCCAGCCTCGACGCCGTCGATCACCTGCGGCCCTGGGCGGCGGCGATGATGCTGTCGGTCCTGCCTATGACCGAGCAGGGCGCCTCGGTGCGGAGCGGCGCCGACGCCAGCGTCACCCGCCAGGCCGTCCGCGCCGAAAAGCCCGTCCTGGCCTTCGAGAGCTTCGAGCAGCAGCTGCGCCTGTTCGCCGACCTGCCCGAAGCCGTCGAGGTGCAGTATCTCGACGACGTCGCCGCCGAGCAGAACGCCCCGCCGCGCCGGGGCGTCGACCTGCAGAAGGCCTGGCTGAAGGGCGATGTCGACCGCCTGGGCGCGGTGCTGGTCGAGGGCATGCGCCGCGATCGGCCGGAGCTGTACGAAGCCCTGCTCAGACGCCGCAACCTGGCCTGGGCCGAGGTTCTCGACCGCGAGATGGCCGGTTCCGGCGTCGAACTGGTCACGGTCGGCGCCCTGCACATGGCCGGGCCCGACGGCCTGCCGGCCCTGATGAAGGCGCGCGGCTATCGCGTGCGGCGGGTGCAGTAACCTCGCGAAACGGT
Source organism: Caulobacter sp. (assembly GCA_047607095.1). Lineage (GTDB taxonomy): Bacteria > Pseudomonadota > Alphaproteobacteria > Caulobacterales > Caulobacteraceae > Caulobacter. Next base: position 286 of record JASGDR010000550.1, on the reverse strand, counting down.
GCATGGTCGGCCCATGAGCGCGCCCGATCCCGCCTGGCTTTCCGACGTCATGCAGAGCGAACGGCTGGCGCCCGGCTTCGCCGAGACCTTCCGCGTCCTGCACCGGCCGCTGGCCGAACGCCTGGCGGCCGCCGCGCGCGCCCATGGCCGTCCGGGCTTCGTCGCGGGCCTGTCGGGGCCGCAGGGGGCGGGCAAGTCCACCCTGGTCGCGGTGGTCGCCCGCCTGCTGGAAGACGAGGGGCTGAAGGTCGCGACTCTGTCGCTGGACGATCTCTACCTGACCCGG
>JASGDR010000549.1:0-4702 GCA_047607095.1 Caulobacter sp. | reverse complement strand
CCGCGCCCGCCGACTGTCCGGCGATCGTGACCCGGGCCGGATCGCCGCCGAACGCGGCGATGTTGGCCTTGATCCACCTCAGGGCCTCGGCCTGGTCCATCAGGCCGTAGTTGCCGGAGGTCCCCGCCTCGGCGGTCAGATCCGGATGGGCCAGAAAGCCGAACACGCCGACGCGGTAGTTGATGGTCACCATGATCACGCCGCGGGCCGCGAAGGCCGCCCCGTCGTAGATCGGCACCGAGCCCGAGCCGCTGCTGAAACCGCCGCCGTGGATCCAGACCAGCACCGGCAGCCTGTCGCCCTTCGACTTGGCCGGGGTCCAGACGTTCAGATAGAGGCAGTCCTCGGAGACCGCGTCCTGCACGACATATTCCGGCGTCCAGGGTCCGAAGCCCTTGCCGCCGTTCGTCATCTGCATGCAGCTGGCGCCGAAGCGGTCGGCCTTGCGCACGCCGGTCCAGGCGGCCGGGGCCTTGGGCGCGCGCCAGCGCAGGTCGCCGACCGGCGGCGCGGCGAACGGCACGCCCTTGAAGGCCGCGACGCCCTTCTCCGGAGCGCCGGCTTCCAGCACGCCCTGGGCCACCGTCGCGGTCTTCAGCTGGGCCGCGGCCGGCGAGGCCAGCGCCAGCGCGCCCAGAGCGGCGGCGAGGGTCGAAAACCTTCGAGCCATGGATGCGCTCTCCTACTTGAACAGGCGCGGGGCGAAGTCGGCCAGGTACCGACGCCAGTTGATCCAGGTGTGGCCGCCTTCGCTCTCGTTGTAGACGTAGCGGACGCCGTACCGGTCGAGCACGGCCCGGGTCGGGGCGGCGGTGCGGTAGAGGAAGTCGTCCTTGCCCATGGCGTAATAGACGAGCCTGAAGGACTTGGCGCCCTGCTTCAGGGCCGCGTCGTTGCGCGCGGCGTAGTCGGCCGCCTGCTGGGGCGACTGCAGCCCCATGCTGAAGATGCCGACATAGCCGAACAGCTCCGGATGGGTCAGGCCGTTCTGGATGGTGTGGGCCCCGCCCATCGACAGCCCCGCCATGGCCCGCGAACCCGGCTTGGCGATCGTGCGGTAGCGGGCGTCGACGAACGGGATCAGGTCCTTGAGGAAGTCGTCGCGGAAATCGGTGTTGACCAGCATGTCGCCGCCCGGCCGGTCGGGCGTGTGACCCGCGGGCATGACGATGATCATCGGCTTGGCCTTCCCGGCCGCGATCAGGTTGTCGAGGATGTAGTGGGCACGGCCGACCGAGGTCCAGCTGTCGTCGCTGTCGCCGGCCCCGTGCACCAGATAGAGCACCGGATAGGCTCCCCTGCCCTTGTCGTAGCCGGGCGGCGTATAGACGTGGGCGCGGCGGGGCGCGTTCAGGGCGGCCGACCAGTATTCGACCGTCGAGACCGTTCCGTGCCGCACGGCTTTATCGTAGGCCTGGAAGGCGCCGGCGGGGCCGATCACCTCGAAGGTGCTGTTGACCCCGACCCGCTCCTCGGAAAAGCGCGTACCCTGGGGATCCGGAACGCGGGCGCCGTCGACGTTGAAGTTGAACCGGTAGGTGTCGGCCGCCACCGGCTTGTCGGTGGTGACGCTCCAGAGTCCCGAGGCGTCCCTGGTCATCGCCAGGCCGCGCGGTCCGCCGCCGAAGCCCATGGGGATGACGTCGGCATTGTCGGTGCTGGTGACCATGGCCGCGCGCGCCTCGGGCGCGCAGAGGCGGAAGGTCACCCGCCCGTCGGGCAGCTGTTCGACCGACTTGTAGGACGCCGGCCACGCGAAGAAGCCCTGCGGCAGGCAACTGGCGGGCGCCGACGGCTGAGCGGCGGCCACGCCGGCGATCGAGATGACGACCGCCGCGGCCGCCGCACCGATGACTTTAGCTTTCTCGAACATCTTCACTCCCCAAATCGTTTCACCCCGGCCCTCGCCGCCGGATCCCCCTTTCCGACGGCGAGGATCGATCGGCCCTACGGCTTGACCGAACCGGCCTTGACCTTGGCCGACGCCCTGACCTCCAGGGCGACCGCCGACTTGCCGACGGCGACGTCGTAGGCCCCGGCGTCGATCCGCCACTTGCGCGCCTTGACGTCGTAGTCGGCCAGCAGCCGCTTGTCGGCGGCGACGGTGACCGACCGGGTCTCGCCCGGCTGCAGCTCCACCCGCGACCAGCCCAGCAGGCGCAGCTCGGGCGCGCCCCCGCGCGCCGTCAGATAGACCTGGGGCACGTCGGTCCCGGCCCTGGCGCCGGTGTTGGTGACGGTGAAGGTCGCGGTGATCGTATCCCCGCCGGTCACCTTCAGGTCGCCGTACTTGAAGCTGGTGTAGGACAGGCCGTGACCGAAGGCGAACAGCGGCGAGAAGCCCTTGCGCGCGTACCAGCGGTAGCCGATGTCGGAGCCCTCCGGATGGGGGGCGTCGAAGCCCTTGCCCTTCTCGGCGATCACCTCCGGACTATCGCCGAAGCCCGGGCCGACATAGCCGAAGCCGTGGATCCGGCGGTTGGGCAGCTGGTCTTCGGAGGCCGGGAAGGTGATCGGCAGGCGGCCCGACGGATTGACGTCGCCGAACAGCATGTCGGCGATCGCCTCGCCGCCCTTGGAACCCGAGTACCAGGCCTCGACCACCGCCCCGACCTTGTCGAGCCAGGGCATCACCACCGGGTTGCCGGTCTCGAGCACGACGATGGTGTTGGGATTGGCGGCGGCCACGGCGGCGACCAGCTGGTCCTGCCCCTGCGGCAGGGAAAGATCGCCGGCGTCGATGCTCTCCATGTTCCACTGGGTGACGAAGACCACGGCGACCTCGGCGTCCTTGGCCAGGGCCGCTGCCTCGGACGGGTAGCGCCCATCGGAGAAGCGCACCTTGGCGCCCGGGGCCTTTTCCTTGATCGCCTTCAGCGGCGAGGACGGGTGATAGACCTGATTGGCCCAGGCCGTCATCGGCCCCTCACCGCCCACCGGCACGGCGGCGGCGTGGCCGGTCCCGGTGGTGACCTGCGAGGAGCCGCCGCCCGACAGCACGCCCTTGTCGGCGTAGCCGCCGACCACGACGATGCTCTTGGCGGTCTTCAGCAGCGGCAGCAGGTCGCGGTCGTTCTTGAGCAGCACCGCCCCCTGCTGGGCGACGGTCTTGGAGGCGGCCGCGCCGGCCTCGTAATCGACCGCCTGACCCTTGCGCGAAGGCGTGTCGAACAGGCCCACGGCGAACATCGAGCGCAGGATGCGGCGCGACATGTCGTGGATGCTGGCCTGCGGAACCTCGCCCTTGGCCACGGCCTCGCGCAGCGGCTTGTCGAACCACACCTGGCGGTCCAGCTGGTCGCCCGACTGCTGGTCCAGGCCGTTCCTGGCGGCGCTGACGCCGGGCACGGCGCCCCAGTCGGACATCACCCAGCCCGGCCAGGCCCAGTCGCCCTTCAGCACGCCGTTCAGCAGGAAGTCGTTGTCGCAGGCGTAGTGGCCGTTGATCTTGTTGTAGGCGCACATCACCGAGCCGGGCCTGCCCTTCTCGATCGCCAGTTGGAAGGCCAGCAACTCGCCCTGGCGCAGGCCCTGCTCGTCGATCAGGGCGTTGACGACGTTGCGGCCGGTCTCCTGGTCGTTGAGGGCGAAGTGCTTGACCGTCGAGATCACCTTCTGGTCCTGCGTGCCGCGCACGGCCTCGCCCGCCAGGGTCCCGGCCAGCAGCGGGTCCTCGCCGAGATATTCGAAGTTTCGGCCGTTGCGCGGTTCGGCGGTCAGGTTCATGCCGCCGCCCAGCAGGACGTTGAAGCCCTTCTTGGCCGCCTCTTCGCCCACGACGGCGCCGCCCTTGTAGGCCAGAGCCGGGTTCCAGGTCGCCGCCAGCGCCAGGCCCGACGGCAAGGCCGTTGCCACGTCCTTGTCGCGGGCGTTCATCGGATTGGTGACGCCCAGGCTGGCGTCGGTCTCGTGCAGGGACGGAACGCCCAGGCGCGGAACGCCCGGGATGTAGCCCGCGCCGGGAATGGCGCCCTCGGGGATCTTGGCGCCGGGGAAGAAGGCCAGCGGCATGGGTCCGTGCAGCAGGCCGTAACGCTCTTCCTCGGTGAGGGCCGCGTCCAGCAGTCGGGCGCGTTCGTCCGGCGAAAGCTTGGGGTTCATCCAGGGCCGCTCGGCCGAGGTCGGCTGGGCCTGGACGGCGGCGGCGAGGGCCACGGCGGCGCAGGCGGTCGCGCCGCCCAGCAACAGTCGTCGAAGCATGATCCTGTCTCCGCCTACTGGCCGCCGGCCGCGCGGGCCGCCTCGGCGGCGGCCGCGACGGCGTCCATCCGGGCCTTCCACGGTTCGGGCTTGGCCTGGGCCGCGCCGTCTGCGCCGAAGTCCATCAGCACGTCGGCCGCGGCCGAATAGGCCGGCCACTTGGGGAGACCCGTCCCGTTGGGATCGCCGGTCTTGGCGAAGTTGGCGAAATAGGCGTTGGCCGCCTTGGCCATGGCCGCGTCCTTGGCCGTGGTCGCCTCGCCGTACTTGGCCTTCACCGTGTCGAAGACGTAGGGAATCTCGGTGGCGTGCGGCGCGCCCGTCTTCCACTCGCCCTGCATGGAGCCTGCGACGTAGGAGAACCGGTACTCGTAGGCCGGAACGCCCTGGGCCGAGATCGTCTGGGCCACGAAGCGGGCCGGTTCGACCATCATCCTGTCCATGGCCGCCTCGGTGGCCACCACGCGCAGGTCCCGGTCGCCCTTGGGGTCATAGGCCGCCT
>JASGDR010000548.1:0-2841 GCA_047607095.1 Caulobacter sp. | reverse complement strand
GCTCCCCCAGAGGGGGAGCATCTTGGCGCTCGAGATCCTCCCCCTCTGGGGGAGGTGGCCCGGAGGGCCGGAGGGGGATTGCCACCGACGCGTCCGTCTCTAAACTCCCATTCAAACAAATGTTGGGAGTGAAGCGCCGTGGCCGAGCCGTCCGCTCAGGAGCTGAATTCGGGCACCAAGCCGGTCGATCCGCGCCATGCGATCGACGAGGCCGCCCTGGCCGCCTGGCTGGAGGCCAACGTCGAGGGCTATGCCGGTCCCCTGGAAGTGCGCCAGTTCAAGGGCGGCCAGAGCAATCCCACCTACCAGCTGGTGACGCCGGAGAGGCGCTACGTCCTGCGCCGCAAGCCGCCGGGCAAGCTGCTGCCCAGCGCCCACGCGGTGGACCGCGAGTTCAAGGTGATCTCGGGCCTGCACCAGGCGGGTTTCCCGGTCGCTCGCCCCTACGCCCTGTGCATGGACGAGGGCGTGATCGGCACGATCTTCTACGTGATGGACAACGTCGAGGGCCGCATCCTGTGGGACGGCACGCTGCCCGACTACGCGCCGCCCGAGCGGCGGGCGATCTATGAGGCCCAGATCGACACCCTGGCGGCGCTGCACAACGTCGACTACGCCGCCGTGGGCCTGGCCGACTACGGCAAGCCGGGCAACTACTTCACTCGCCAGATCGACCGCTGGACCAAGCAGTACCGCGCCAGCGAGACGACCAAGATCGACGAGATGGACCGCCTGATCGACTGGCTGCCGGCCAGCGCGCCCAGCGACGACCAGACCTCGATCGTTCATGGCGACTACCGCCTCGACAACATGATCCTGCACCCGACCCAGCCCAAGGTGATCGCGGTGCTGGACTGGGAGCTGTCGACGCTCGGCAACCCGCTGGCCGACTTCACCTACTTCCTGATGAACTGGGTGATGCCGTCCGACCAACGCGGCGGGCTGGCCGAGATTTCGGATCTGACGGCCTACGGCATTCCGACCATCGAGGAAGCCGTGGCCCGCTACTGCGCGGCGACGGGGCGCCAGGGCCTGCCTCAGCTGGACTGGTACTTCAGCTACAACCTCTTCCGCCTGGCCGGCATCTGCCAGGGCATCGTCGGCCGGGTGCGCGACGGCACCGCCGCCAGCGCCCATGCGCAGCTGATGGAGGCCCGGGTGCCGGTGCTGGCCAAGGGGGCGTGGATGTTCGCCAAGAAGGCGGGGGCTTAGGGCCTTTTCCGAGACCAAACACAGTTTGCTTTCCTGGGCCTCGTACCCAGGATCCATTGTTCAGCCTGCTCAGACCTTTCGAGAACGGCCGAGGTCTGAGCAGCCGCCGGCATGGGCCCTCGCCGCAAGGGCGAGGGAGGCGATGATTTTTGGCGGGCCTTGCTTGATGGCCCTCTCGCCACCGAAAGAAAATGGCGTGACAGCCGCCCGCCGACCCCGCCATCCTGCCGTCAAACGCCCCTGGGGAGGGGCGTCGTGTTCAGAGGGGCCTATTTCATGCGTATCCGTTCCCTGGCCGCCGCCGCGCTCGGCGTCGCGGCCGCCGCCCTGTCGTTCGCCGCCGCTCAGGCGGCCAATGGGGCGGCAAGCCCGCTGACCTTCGTCCAGGCCGGCAAGCTGCTGGCCGATCCGGCCACCGGCAAGGTCGAGACGGCCAAGACCGTGGTCGTGCAGGACGGCAAGGTGGTGCGCATCGCCGACGGCTACGTGTCCGAGCCCGGCGGCGTGGTGGTCGACCTCAAGGACCGCTTCGTGCTGCCCGGCCTGATCGACAGCCACGTGCACCTGACGGGCCAGCAGGGCCCCAATTCGCGCCTCGACGAGGTGACCCAGTCGTCGGCCGACCAGGCCATGGTCGGGGCCGGCTACGCCCGCAAGACCCTGATGGCCGGCTTCACCACCGTCGCCGACCTGGGCGCCGACAACGACGCCATCTTCGCCCTGCGGGCCGGCATCAAGCGCGGCGACGTGGTCGGTCCGCGGATCATCGCCGCCGGCTCGGCCGTGTCGATCCACGGCGGCCACGGCGACATCAACGGCTTCCGCGAGGACGTGATGCACGTGCTGCGGCCGGAGTCGGTGTGCTCGGGTCCCGACGACTGCCGCCGCGCCGTGCGCGAGCAGGTCTGGCGCGGCGCCGACGTGATCAAGATCACCGCCACCGGCGGCGTGCTGTCCAACACCGCCGCGGGCCTGGCCCAGCAGTTTTCCGACAGCGAGCTGGCCGCGATCGTCGAGAGCGCCCACCGCATGGGCCGCCGCGTCACCGCCCACGCCCACGGCGTCGACGGCATCAACGCCTTCCTCAAGGCCGGCGGCGACTCCATCGAGCACGGCACCTATCTCGACAACGAGAGCATCGCCCTCTTCAAGAAGAACGGCGCCTATCTGGTGCCGACCCTGATGGCCGGCGACTTCGTGGCCCGCATCGCCGCCAGCCCGGGCAACTTCTTCACGCCCGCCCAGACCGCCAAGGCCCTCGACGCCGGTCCCAAGATGCTCGACATGGCCCGTCGGGCCCACGACGGTGGCGTCCGGATCGCCTTCGGCACCGACAGCGGCGTCTCGGCCCACGGCGACAACGCCTACGAGTTCGTGCTGCTGACGAAGGCCGGGCTCTCGCCGATCGAGGCCATCCGCACCGCCACCGTCAACGCCGCCGACCACCTGGGCATCTCGGCCGAGGCCGGCTCGCTGGCGCCGGGCAAGGCGGCCGACCTGATCGCGGTGGCGGGCGACCCGCTGGCCGACGTGAGCGTGCTCCAGAAGGTGGATCACGTGATCAAGGGCGGGGTGGTCGTGAAATAAAAATCCTCCCCCTGTGGGGGAGGTGGCCCGGAGGGCCGGAGG
>JASGDR010000547.1:0-3885 GCA_047607095.1 Caulobacter sp. | reverse complement strand
CGCCGGAAAGTCGCATATCGCCGGCCTTCGCGTCCACGATGCGCACGGGCCTGGCGAACAGGCGGTTCAGGTCGCCCGCCACCTCGGTCAGCGGACGGTCGCGATAGATCAGCCGCCCGTTACGCCAGGCGGTGGCCTCGCCGGGCGCCAGGTCGGCCAGTTTCGCGGCGCTCGCCCCCTCGACGTGGCTCAGGCCGCGCCCAGGCGGCAGGCGATAGGTTCCGGCGCCGCCCGGCGACACCTCGACCAGCCCGCGCTCGACCCCGACGGACACCCGCCCGTCGCGTCGCCTCACGTCGAATCGCGTGCCGACCACGCGCACCCGCGTATCGCCTGCGGCGATGACGAACGGCCGCGAAGGATCCTTGGCGACGTCGAACACGGCCTGGGCGTCGCCCAGGTCGACGTGGCGCTCGCCGCGCGTGAAGCGTACGGCCATGCGCGAACCCGGCGCCAGGTCGATGCGCGACCCGTCGTCCAGCGCGATCGTCCGGCTCTCGCCCTTGCCGGTGACGTAGACCGTCTCGGCCGGCTTCAGCAGGCCGGGGCCCAGCACCGCCGCGCCGACGAAGGCCGCCGCCAGGGCCGCGCCGCCGCTCCAAAGCCAGGCGCGCCGCGCGGGGCGCGGACGCAGAGGCGTGACCACGGCCGCGGGCTCCGCGACCTGCGAAGCGTCCAGCAGCTTCAGGGCCTCGTCCTCGGCCGCGGCGAGGTCATAGGCCTCGCCATTCTCCGGCTCGGCGTTCAGCCAGGCGTCGAAGGCCAGCCAGTCGTCGGCGGTGACCGTTTCGCCTTGCAGGCGAACCAGCCAGTCGACGGCTTCATCCATGTTCCTTCGCGAAAGGCTCATGCCACCCTGTTCCCGCGCCTTGCGACGCTCGCCCAATCACTAGACGGCGCCGCCGAACGATCACCTCCAGAATGCACGCCATAAAATCCACATGTCGCGTCAAGATTGCTCATGCAGGCTCCTGACGACGGCTTTCAAGGCGGCGCTGACGTACTTCTCGACCGAGCTGCGGCTCACGCCCATGGCCGCGGCGGTCTCCGAATGGCTCAGGCCATCCAGCTTGTGCAGGCGGAAGGCCCGGGCCACCGGCGGCGACAGCCCCTCCAGGGCCCGCAGCACGACGCCGAGCCGCTGGCGCCCCTCGACGATCGCCTCGGCCGAGGGCGCGTCGGCGGCCTGATCGCCGTCGACGGCCGCCTCGCCGCCCTGCAGGCGCCGCCAGTGCTCGTCGCGCGCCTGGCCGCGCTGAGCGCTGCGCAGGCGATCGAGCATCAGGTTCTCGGCCATGCGGTGCAGCAGCGCCGCGCCGCCGCCGGTCAAGGCCGCGTCGCCCTCGACCGCCGCCACCTTGAAATAGAGTTCCTGGACGAGATCCTCGGCCTCGGCGCGCGAACGCAGCCGGGCGGTGTAGAGGCGCACGAGGCTGAGGCGCTTTTCCTCGTAAAGCGCCAGCAACGACGGCGCGCGCTGGTCCCCCGACAGCCTCGACCTCCCATGAGCCACTCGCCGCCCCCATAGCGGGAGCGGCCAGCCCTTCCACCACCATATCCCGCCCTTCGTGGCAAACGCGATATTGTCCGGAGGCTACAGGAAACTGGGGAACATCGAGGCGGGGCGGAGGACGGGCTTCGGCGGCGTCGCCGCCGAAGCGTCAGAACTCCAGCTGAAGCCTGGCCTGGGCCACGGTGACGTCGGCGTCCAGCTGGACGCCGCCGATCGGGCGGTTGTCGATGTGGGCGCGGGTCAGGTTCCCGGTCAGACGGACATAGCTGTAGGGATACCAGTTGGCCCCGAGCGTCACCGCGCCGTAAGTCCCCGCCGTCGCCAGGCCCGTCTGGGAGGCCTGCGAGACCACGCCGTTAGCGGCCATGTCGCTGAAGTCGGCGTAGTCGTAACGGGCCGCCAACTCCAGGGCGCCGAAGCCGCCCTTGTCGAGCGGATGGGCCACCTTGATCCGGCCGAACGAGCCGTTGGGATTGTAGGGCCGGATCTCGCCGGTCGCGAACCAGCTGGCCGAGGCGTAGGCCGTGACGATGTCGAAGTCCGGCCCGCCCAGGGTGGAGCTGAGGTTGGTGGCGATGCGGTCGACCTTGATCCGCGCCGCCTCGCCCTGCAGCGACAGCGCGCGATGGATCCAGGCCGCCTCGACGCCGACCGTGGTGTCGCCGTCGCCCACCGCGCCTGTCGTGAACAGGGTCGCGCCGGACGAGGCTTGCGGCCGGTAGGCGGTGTTGGCGCCGGCCGAATAGGTGAAGCCCGTCTCCCCGCCCCTGTCGCGGCGACGCGCCCAGACGCCCAGGTGCAGGCGGTCGGCTTCCGAAAGCTGCGGCGACCAGGTGGCGCGGGCCGTGGCGCCCAGGCGTTCGACGGCCTGGTTGGGGTCGTAGCCGCCGGTCGCGTCGGTCTTGTTGATGTTGTCGCCCTGCAGGGCCGCCCATAGCGACCAGTTGGGGCCGGTGCGCACGGCTTCCAGCGACAGCGCGTAGCCGGCGTCGATCACGTCGCCATAGGCGCCGCGCTCCATGAAGGTGATCGACTTGAACGAGGTCAGCCCCTCCAGCGAGGCGGCCTTCTGGTTGCCGACCAGCAGCGAGGTCTGGGCGTCGAGCTTGTACTCGATGATGGCGTCGTCCCAGCCCCAGGCGCCGCCGCTGACCGCGCCGCCTTCGAGGCGATAGCCCCAGCGGCCCGACTGCCCCTCGACGCCGAGGAACAGCTGGCGGGCCCTGAGCTGGCGACCGTGATAGTCGGCCGCGCCGTCGCGTTCGGCGGCCGTGTCGACGGCGTCCATCAGGATGCGGCCGCGCAGCTTGAAGGTCGCGCCCGACGGATCGGTGAAGCGGGGCGAGTTCTCCCAGCGAATGGGCTCGGCGGCCGGCTTGGGCGGCGAGGCCGCGGGCGCGGGCGGCGGAGCCGCGATCGGCGCCGTGGCGGTGGGAACGGCGGCCTGCCGCTCCAGAACGTCGATCCGGGCCTGCAGCAGCTGGATCTGGGCCTTGAGGGCGGCGAGATCGGCGTCCTCGGCATGGGCGGCGCCGGCGAAGCCGACGGCGCAGAGGGCCGTGGTGGCGAAGAGAATGCGCATGGGCGTGGGTTCCCGCTCCCACGCTCCGCGCGGGAGTGAAGACGAAGGGGAAAGGGGCCGCCGCCGGGGCGGCCCACGAAAGGCTGGGATCGCTACTCGGCGGCGGCCGCGAGCGGCTCGACGTCGGAGACGACGGGACGGCCGTCCAGCGCGGCGTGGAGCGCGTCCTTGTCGAGCGCCTTTTCCCAGCGGGCGACGACGATGGTGGCCACTGCGTTGCCGATGAAGTTGGTCAGGGCCCGGCACTCGCTCATGAAGCGGTCGACGCCCAGGATCAGGGCCATGCCCGCGACGGGCACCGAAGGCACCACCGACAGGGTGGCCGCCAGGGTGATGAAGCCCGCGCCGGTGACGCCCGCCGCGCCCTTGGACGACAGCATGGCCACGGAGAGCAGCAGCAGCTGGTCGCCGATCGACAGGTGGACGCCGGTGGCCTGGGCGATGAACAGGGCCGCCAAGGTCATGTAAATGTTGGTGCCGTCCAGATTGAACGAATAGCCGGTCGGCACGACCAGGCCGACGACCGGCTTGGCGCAGCCGGCGCGTTCCATCTTGTCGATCAGGCTGGGCAGGGCCGATTCCGACGAGCTGGTGCCCAGGACCAGCAGCAGCTCGCCCTTGAGGTAGCGCAGCAGCTTGAGGATCGAAAAGCCGTTGAACCGGGCGACGGCGCCCAGCACCACGACGACGAAGATGGCCGAGGTGGCGTAGAAGGTGCCGACCAGGGCGGCCAGGTTCACCACCGAGCCGATGCCGTACTTGCCGATGGTGAAGGCGAAGGCCCCGAAGG
>JASGDR010000546.1:0-6263 GCA_047607095.1 Caulobacter sp. | reverse complement strand
CGACCCGGTGTTCTCGGCCACCCTGCCGGCCTCCACCGGCACGGTCGGCGTCGCCTACAACACCGGCAACTCGGTCGTGACGATCAGCGGCGGCCATGCGCCCTACAACAACTTCTCGGCCACGGGCCTGCCCGCCGGCCTGACGATGGACAGCTCGGGCGTCATCACCGGCACCCCGACCACGGCGACCACCGCCACGGTCGTGGTCACCGTCACCGATAGCTCGGGCGGCAACGGCAGCTACACCAGCACGGCCTCGGCCAACCTGACCATCGCCGCGCCGACCATCACCCTGTCGCCCGCCGCGGGGGCCCTGCCGGGCGCCCAGGCCGGCGTCAGCTACAGCCAGACCATCACCAGCACGGGCGGCTATACCCCGATCAGCTACACCGTCACCGCCGGCGCCCTGCCTCCGGGCATGTCGCTGGACAGCGGCGGCGTGGCCTCGGGTACGCCGACGGCGACGGGGACCTACAACTTCACGGTCACCGCCACCGACAGCAGCGGCAACAGCTACACCGGCTCGGCCAGCTACAGCATCACGGTGGTCGCCCCGACGATCGTGGTGTCGCCGGGCTCGCTGCCGAGCGGGACCGTGGCGGCCGCCTACAGCCAGACCCTCTCGGCCAGCGGCGGCACGACTCCCTATGTCTTCACCGTCGACAGCGGGACCCTGCCCGCCGGCCTGACCCTGACGACCGGCGGCGTGCTCTCGGGCACCCCGACGGAAGGCGGGTCGTTCCCGATCACCATCAAGGCGACGGACGGCACCACCGGCGGGACCTATGGCGGGACCGAAAGCTACACCCTGGTCATCGCCGCGCCGTCGATCACCCTGTCGCCCGTCTCGGGCGCCCTGGCCGGCGGTACGATCGCCACCAGCTACAGCGACACGATCACCGCCGGCGGCGGCACCTCGGGCTACAGCTTCGTGGTGACCGCGGGCAGCCTGCCGCCCGGCCTGGTCCTGTCGACCGGCGGGGGGATTTCGGGCACGCCGACCGGCGGCGGGACCTACAACTTCACGATCACCGCCACCGACTCCAGCACGGGTTCGGGCCCCTATTCGGGCGCGGCGGCCTACAACATCACCATCGCCTCGCCGACGATCACCCTGTCGCCGAGCACGCTGCCCAACGCCACGGTCGCCTCGAGCTACAGCGAGACGATCACGGCCAGCGGCGGCACCTCGACCTACAGCTACCAGGTCACCTCCGGCAGCCTGCCGGCCGGCGTCACCCTGTCGACCGGCGGGGTGCTCTCGGGCACGCCGACGGCGGGCGGGACCTTCACCTTCGACGTCACCGCCACCGACAGCTCGACGGGCACGGGCGCGCCGTTCACCGGCACGCGCGGCTACAGCCTGACGGTCGATGCGCCGACCATCACCCTGTCGCCGTCCTCGACCATCACCACCGTGGCGGTCGGGACCTCGGTCAACCAGACGATCACGGCCAGCGGCGGCACCTCGACCTACAGCTACCAGGTCACCTCCGGCAGCCTGCCGGCCGGGGTCGCCCTGTCGACCGGCGGCGTGCTCTCGGGCGCGCCGACCGAGGCGGGTGCGTTCAGCTTCACCGTCACCGCCACCGACTCCAGCACCGGCACGGGTCCCTATACGGGGTCGGAGGCCTATAGCTGGACCGTCGGCTCGCCGACGATCACGGTCTCTCCGACCAGCGTGTCGAACGGCCAGATCGGCGTGGCCTACAGCCAGAGCCTCTCGGCCAGCGGCGGCGTCGCGCCCTACGGCTACGCGGTGACCACCGGTTCGCTGCCGGCGGGCCTGACCCTGTCGTCGACCGGCGACATCACCGGCACGCCGACCGCTTCGGGCAGCTTCAGCTTCACCGTCACGGCCACCGACTCGGCCACGGGCACGGGCGCGCCGTTCATCGGCAGCCGCGCCTACACGATGTCGGTCAACAACCCGGCCCTGACCCTGACGCCCAGCAGCCTGAGCGGCATGCAGACCGGGATCGCCTACACCGCCACCATCACGGCCGGCGGCGGGACGGCGCCCTTCAGCTACTTCATGTACGGCGGCACGGTGCTGCCGGCGGGTCTGTCGCTGTCGTCGACCGGTGAGATCACTGGCACGCCGACCGCTTCGGGCAGCTTCAGCTTCACGATCGCGGCCACCGACTCCTCCACCGGGACCGGACCGTTCACCGTGGCGCGGGCCTACAACGTCACCGTCGCCGCGCCGACGCTGGTCATGACCCCGGCCACCCTGTCGGCCGCCACCCAGCACAGCGCCTACAACGAGACCGTCAGCACCACCGGCGGCACCTCGCCCTACGCCTACAGCCTGCTGTCCGGCACGCTGCCGACCGGCGTCACCCTGTCCACGGGCGGCGTCCTCTCGGGCACGCCGACGGTCACGGGAACCTTCAACATCACGATCCGCGCCACCGACTCCACGACCGGCGCGGGTCCCTACCTCGTCGACACGGCCTATAGCCTGGTCGTCAACGTCCCGGCGCCGCCGACCACGGCCGACGTCGCCGTGACGGTGGCCGCCAACAGCACCGCCAACACGGTCAGCCCGTCGCTGAGCGGCGTGCCGGCGACCTCGGTCGCCGTCGCTTCCGCCCCGACCCACGGGACGGCCGCCGTCAGCGGGCTGGACTTCGTCTACACCCCGACGGCCGGCTACTCGGGGACCGACACCTTCACCTACACGGCCGCCAACGCCGGCGGGACCTCGACCGCGGCCACGGTCACGGTCACGGTCACCGCGCCGACCCTGGTCGTCGCCGGGACTCCGCCCGGCGGCACGGTGGCGGTCGCCTATGTCGACGCGGCCTTCACGGCCACGACCGGCACGGCGCCCTACGCCTTCACCGGCTCGGGCCTGCCCGACGGCCTGACCCTCAGCACGGCCGGCGTCCTCTCGGGGACCCCGACCGTCGCCGGAACCTTCAACGCGGTGATCACGGCCACCGACACCTACGGCGCGACCGGTTCGACGACCTTCCCGATCGTCATCGCCGCGCCGACGGTGACCATCACCAGCCCGAGCGCCGGCGCCCTGCCGAACGCCACGGCCTTCGTCGCCTACAGCCAGACCTTCACGGCCGACGGCGGCGCCACGCCCCGCACGTTCGCGGTCACCGCCGGCGCCCTGCCGTCGGGCCTGACCCTGAGCTCGGCGGGCGTGCTCTCCGGCGCGGCCACGGTCACCGGCGCGTTCAACTTCACGGTCACGCCGAGCGACGGCTCGGGCGCGCCGGGCCCCTATGTCGGGACCCCGGTCGTCTACAGCCTGGTGGTCGACGCGCCGACCATGACCCTGTCGCCGGCCGGCGTGCCGAACGGCACGGCCACCGTGCCCTACACCGCCACCTTCTCGGCGGCGGGCGGCACGGCCCCCTACAGCTACGCGGTCACCGCCGGCGCCCTGCCGTCGGGCCTGACCCTGAGCTCGACGGGCGTGCTCTCCGGCGCGGCCAGCCAGACGGCGACCGGCGGCTTCACCTTCACGGTGACGGCCACCGACGCCAACAGCTTCACCGTGTCGGGCGGCTACAGCCTGTCGATCGCCCAGGTCACCCTGGTCACCAGCTCGCCGCCCAGCGGCGTCGCCGGCCAGGGCTACAGCCAGGTGCTGTCGACCAGCGGCGGCACGGCTCCCTACACCTACGTCCTGGCCAGCGGCGCGCTGCCGGCCGGCCTGAGCCTCAGCAGCTCGGGCGCGATCAGCGGCACGCCGACGGCGGCGGGCAATTTCGGCTTCACCGTCACCGCCACCGACAGCTACGGCGCCGTCGGAACCGACGCCCTGTCGCTGACGATCGCGGCCCCGACCCTCGCCCTGACGCCGGCCTCCGCGCCCGCGGCGGACTACGGGGTCGCCTACAGCCTGACCTTCAGCACCACCGGCGGGGTTTCGCCCTACCACTACGTGCTGAGCGGCAGCCTGCCGACCGGGGTGTCGTTCGACGCCGCGACCGGCGTGCTGTCGGGCACGCCCATGGAAGACGGGTCCTTCCCGCTGACCGTGACCGTGACCGACTCCGCCACGGGTTCGGGTCCCTTCACCGCCTCGGTCAGCCCGACCCTGGTCGTGAACCAGGCCCCGCCGCCGGTGGTCGAGCCGATGTCCACCTCCACGCCGGCCGGCGACCCGACCACCATCGACGTCTCCAGCCTGATCGACGGCTTCTACGACAGCGTCGTCATCGTCGACCCACCGCAACACGGCACGGCGACGGTGACGGGCAGCGCCTCGCGGATGCGCTCGCAGGGCTCGGGCTCGGTGCAGATCATCTACACGCCGAACCCCGGCTACTATGGTGCGGACAGCTTCACCTACGCCGCCACCGGTCCGGGGGGCACCTCGACGCCGGCCGCGATCAGCATCGCCGTCGCCGCCCCGGCTCCGGTCGTGGTCGACGACACCGCCTCGGTCGCCGCCAACGCGACGATCGCCATCGCGGTGACGACCAACGACACGGGTCCGATCAGCACCATCGCCATCGCCACGGCCCCGAGCCACGGCGCGGCCACGGTGTCGGGCCTGACCGTCAACTACGTCCCGACCGAGAACTTCTTCGGTACGGACACCTTCACCTACACGGCTGCCGGCGAAGGCGGCACGGGCGGTCCGGCGACGGTCACCGTCACGGTCACCCCGCTGGCCACGCCGACCCAGACGGCCCAGGTCATCAGCGTCGTGGCCGGCCAGACGGTCACCCTCGCGGCGACCCAAGGCGCCACGGGCAGCCCGTTCACGGGCGTGACGATCGCGACCGCCCCGACCAAGGGCACGGCCACGGTCAACGGCCTGAACATCGTCTACGTCCCGGCCGAGGGCTTCTCGGGCGCCGACGCCTTCACCTACCGGATCGCCAACCCCTTCGGGTCGTCGGATCCGGTGCCGGTGACGGTGACGGTCAACCCCGCGCCGCTCACGGCCCCGCCGATCACCGTCGAGATCCTCGCCGGCCAGAAGGCGGTGGTGAACCTGACGGCCAACGCCAGCGGCGGTCCGTTCGTCGGCGCGGCGGTGGCGAGCATCACGCCCGCCGACTCCGGCGCGGCGGTCATCACCAACCCGACGTCGGGCGCCTACACCCTGATCTTCACCCCCGACAACGCCTTCGCGGGCACGGCGGTGGTGACCTACACGCTGAGCAACGCCTTCGCGACTTCGGCCCCCGGCCGGATCAACGTGATCGTGACGGCTCGTCCCGATCCCTCGCTGGATCCGGAAGTGAAGGGTCTGGTCGCGGCCCAGGACGCGGCGGCCATCCGGTTCGCCGACGCCCAGATCAGCAACTTCAGCCGCCGCCTCGAGCAGCTGCACAACGGCGGCGGCGGTGGCCGCGGGTTCGGGGTCAGCGTCCGCGGCGGCGACACCGAGCGGGAAGACGGGCTGGAAGCGCGCGAGCGGTTCCGCAAGTACGCCAGCCTCGGCATGAACGACGCTGCCGATCCGTCCTCGGCGCTGCTGCCGGCCGCCTCGGCCTCCGACGCGGCGGACTACGCGGCCCGGAGCGACCGTGACGACGGCCAGGCCGGTCCCAGCCGCTGGGGCGTCTGGGCCGCCGGTTCGGCCGACTTCGGGATGCGTGACACGGTCGGTTCGCAAAGCGGCTTCCGCTTCACGACCGACGGTCTCACCGCCGGGGTCGACTACCGGGTGAACCCGAAGTTCGCCTTCGGCCTGGGGGTCGGCTACGGTCGAGACTCCAGCAAGGTGGGCAAGAACGGCACCAAGAGCCGGGCCGAAAGCTACAGCGCCGGCCTCTACGCCAGCCTGCAGCCGGGCGAGAAGACCTTCATCGACGGGGTCGTCGGCCTGGGCACGCTCGACTTCGACAGCCGCCGCTACGTCACCACGACGGGCGAGCTGGTGACGGGCCAGCGTGACGGCGACCAGGTGTTCCTGGCTCTGACCTTCGGGTACGAGCACCGGACGCCGACCAGCCTGCTGTCGCCCTACGGGCGGATGGCCTACAGCCGGTCGGTGCTGGACGCCTACTCGGAGAACGGCGGCGGGCCGTACGGCCTGACCTACCACGAGCAGACCGTGCGCAGCCTCACCGGCACGCTGGGCCTGCGCGGGGAGTTCACCCGCAAGACCGCCGCCGGCCTGCTGGCGCCGCGCTTCCGGGTCGAGTACTCGCACGACTTCGAGAAAGCCGCCGACGCCATGCTGAGCTACACCGACTGGGTGGGCGGTCCGACCTACCGCCTGGCGGTGGATCCGATCGACCGCGACCAACTGCGGCTGGAGCTCGGGGCCGACCTGACGG
>JASGDR010000545.1:0-5700 GCA_047607095.1 Caulobacter sp. | reverse complement strand
CTCCGGAACCGACATGGTTGCAGGGTCGCTCGCGGATTTGGCCTGGTTATCTCCCCCAGGACAGAAAATCCGGGAATTTCGTGTCGGGCGGGAAACGTTTGATGCAGAGCCGAGCGTCTGGCCGCCTTCGGGGCGTCATCGGCGTAACGGGGCGATTTGAAACGGAAAGGGGCCCGCCTCGGGATCGAGGCGGGCCCCTGGGTCCGTCCTGACGGACGGGATCAGTTCTTGGCGTCGCGGGCGGTGTCGGTGACCGCCTTGCCGGCCGACGAGACGTCCTTGCCGGCGCCTTCGACGGTGTTGCAGGCGGCGACGCTCAGGCTGGCGGCCAGGGCGGCGAGGATGACGAGCTTGCGCATGGGAGGATCTCCGCTGTCGCCCTTGCGGGCGGGTGATGGTTCGCCCAGAGCAAACGTGGCCCGCCGGCCTAGGTTCCGGCCGGCGGCAGGGCTTGCGGCGTCGGAAACACAAGGCGCACAAGGAGCCCGCCCATCGGGCTGACGTCGAACTTCACCGCGCCGCGCAGCTGGCGGGCGAAGGCGGTCATCAGCGTGCGGCCCACGCCTTCGCCCGGGCCGGCGGGGGCGCCGGGGCCGTCGTCGCCGATGGCCAGTTCGGCCTCTTCGCCGCGCACGAAGAAGTCCACCGTCAGCACGCCGCCGCGTTCGCTCAGGGCGTGCTTCTGGGCGTTGGTGATGGCCTCGACCGCGAACAGGGCCAGCGGCGCCAGGCGATCGGGATCGATGACCAGCGGGTCGGCGTGGACCTCGGTGCGCACCGCGCCGGGGCCGTTGATGTCGCCGGCCAGCAGCAGGGCGGTCAGCTCTTCCAGGAACGGCCGCAGGTCGACGCGCTTGAGGTCCGGCCCCTGGTAGAGGGCGCGGTAGATCTGGGCGAGCGCGGTGATCCGCTGGCGCGTGTCGTTCATCGCCGTGCGCGCCGCCGGGTCGGTCAGCGCCCGCTGCTGCATGTTGAGCAGCGAGGTGATGATCTGCAGGTTGTTCTTCACGCGGTGGTGGATCTCGCGCATCAGCGAGTCCTTCTCGGCCAGGCTGTCGCGCAGCGAGGCGTCGCGCTGGACGATGCCGACGGCCATGTCGTCGAGGGTCTTGGCCAGTTCGCGGATCTCGGGCGGCGCCCGCTCGGCCTGCAGCGGGCGCACGGTGAAGCGGCCCTTGGCGTAGATCGCCGCCACCCGTCGCAGATAGACGATCCAGCGGATCACCTCGCGCTCGGTGGCCCACAGCACCGCCGCCAGGGCCAGGCCGAAGGCCAGCAGCGGCAGCAGCATCCGCGAGATCGGGTTCAGCGAGGCCCAGGAGACGATGCCCGGCGCGGGCGCCGACAGGACGACGAAGACGTCGTCCTCGACCAGCGAGGCGGCCGAGAACAGCCGCTGACGGCCTTGCGAGTCCTTGCCCGACCACAGGACCGTCTCGCCTCCGGCCTGTTCGCGCAGGTGGTCGTGGGGCGGTCCGAACGCCCTGAGGTCGGTCGCCGAGAACACGATCCCGCGGGAGTCGGCCAGGCCGACCTCGGCCCCGTCGGGCAGCGAGCGGCTGGCGGTCTGGGGCTTGAGGCTGGAAAGGGTGAGGATCGCGGCCATGGCGCCGTTGAACACGCCGGCGTTATCCTCGGCGCGGACGGCGGTCAGCACGGCCGGTTCACCGGCGTAGATCGCGCCGGGGGTCGGCGCCACGGTCAGGTGCGCGCCGGCCGCCAGGTCCAGGAACCACGGGCGCTTGGACCGCTCCGGATCGCGCGGCGTGGTCCCGGCCGCGCAGGACACGCGGCCGTAGGAGTCGAACCGGATCAGGTTGGCGTAGCCGGGCAGGCGCGACTTCACCGCGTCGAGACGCCGGGCGCACTCCAGGCCGACCGAGCCGGGGCCCAGGGTCTGGAGCAGCACGCCGGCCGCCTCGATGCGCGCGCGGGCGGTGCCGGCGCTGTGGGCCGCGGCGATCTCGAGGCTCTGCCGGCGCGCGTCGTTCTCGGCCCGGAAGGCCAGGTACGACTGGAACGCGCCGACCAGCAGCACCGGCAGCAGGGCGAGCGTCAGGGCGAGGCCCAGGCGGACCCGGATGGTGCCGACGACTTCCGCCGCGCGGCCGTACACGCGCTTCACCGCTGAGTGCTCAAACGCTCCGCATCGGCCAGGATGGCGTGCATAGCGTCGCCCGCGGCGGCGCCGTCACGCTCATAGCCGCCCGACTCGAGGATGGCCTGCAGGGCGCGGCGCGCCCGGCTGACGCGGCTCTTCACCGTGCCGACCGCGCAGCCGCAGATGTCGGCGGCTTCCTCGTAGGCGAAGCCGCCGGCCCCGACCAGGATCAGCGCTTCGCGCTGTTCGGGCGGCAGCATGGCCAGGCTCATGCGCAGCTCGTCCAGCGCCACCGGCGCCTCGGGGTCGTCGACCGCCACCAGGGTCCGCTCGGCGGCCTCCTGGTCGAGCTGGCTCTGACGCCAGGAACGACGCTTTTCCGAATAGAACTGGTTGCGCAGGATCATGAAGGTCCAGGCCTTCATGTTGGTGCCCAGCTGGAAGCTGGCCCGGGCGTCCCAGGCCTTCATCATGGCGTCCTGCGCCAGATCGTCCGCGGCCGTCGGGTCACCGGTGAGGGTGCGTGCGAAGGCCCGCAGGTGCGGGATGAGGGTGACGAGCTCTTTCTTGAAGGTCTCGTCACGGACCGGATCGATGGGGGACCGGCCGACTTGCGCTTCGCTCATGCTCAACGCTCTCCCGAAGGCTTTTCAGCCTTGCGCAGAATGTCGAGGAACTCGTCGGGGATGGGCTCATTGACCACCTCGTCGAACATCTGGCGAAGCTTGACGCCGATGGCCTGCTGACGAAGCCGCGCTTCGTCGAGCGAGGCGGCTCCCTTGCGTTGATCTTCCATGGGTACGTGTTCGATCATGTCCTCGACGCCGGTTATGCGCAGCGTCCGCCCCCTGCGGCCGAATGTGTAAATGCTGGAGTTCAACGCCAGATTCCGCACCGGGTTCCATAAGCTTGAGCGTAGAGTGCCAAAAATCGAACCGCTGCGGAACCGTCGTCGCGCAGGGCACGTTATGCTCCCGACTGAACGGCATAGCTTTGCCGTTACGGACGGCCTTTTTTGTTTCGAAGACACTCTACGGGAGGGGTCATGAGTCTTCTTGCCCGACTGGCGCCGCATCTGCCCTACGTTCGCCGATACGCCCGCGCGCTGACCGGGGACCAGACCACCGGTGACCACTATGTCCGCGTCGCTCTGGAGGCCCTGGCCGCCGGCGAACGCTCGCTGGATGCGGCCCTGTCGCCGCGCGTGGCGCTCTATCGCGTCTTCCACGCCATCTGGCTGACCTCGGGCGCCCAGCTGGAGGCCCGCCGCGACGAGGTGTCCGACGACGCCTCGCAGCGCCTGCTGCGCATCGCGCCGCGGTCGCGCCAGGCCTTCCTGCTGACCGCGCTCGAAGGCTTCACGCCGACCGAGGCGGCCCAGATCCTCGATTGCGACTTCGGC
The DNA here is from genome assembly GCA_047607095.1 of Caulobacter sp. Taxonomy (GTDB): domain Bacteria; phylum Pseudomonadota; class Alphaproteobacteria; order Caulobacterales; family Caulobacteraceae; genus Caulobacter. The sequence goes on along the minus strand of JASGDR010000545.1, from coordinate 2,197 downwards.
GAGGTCGAGCGGCTGATCGCCGACGCCCAGGCCGAGATCGACGCCGAACTGGCCACCGAGGTGCTGATCATCGAGGACGAGCCGGTCATCGCCGCCGACATCGAGGCGCTGGTGCGCGAGCTGGGCCATGACGTGGTCGACATCGCCGCCACCCGCGGCGAGGCGGTGGAAGCCGTGGCGCGCAAGACCCCCGGCTTGGTGCTGGCCGACATCCAGCTGGCCGACGGCTCGTCGGGCATCGACGCGGTGAAGGACATCCTCGCCCGCCTCGACGTGCCCGTGATCTTCATCACGGCCTTCCCCGAGCGCCTGCTGACCGGCGAGCGTCCGGAGCCGACCTTCCTGATCACCAAGCCGTTCCAGCCGGAAACGGTGAAGGCGGCCATCGGCCAGGCGCTGTTCTTCCACCCGCGCCGGACCCGTCAGGCGGCCTGACGTCGACGCGCTTCGAAAAGACGAAGGCCCCGGCGAGCGATCGCCGGGGCCTTTTTCGTGTTCTTGCGTTCCTTCGCGAGGCGCTTAGTGCGCGGGAGCGGTCTTCTCGCCTTCGACCTGCTTGGGCGCGGTCGGGGTCGTCGTGCCCTGCGCGGCCTCGGCGGGGGTGTCGACGCCCTTGGTGTGCTCCACCGACGCCAGGTCGCCCGAGCGCATGCCCCAGGCCCCGAACAGGGCGATGGCCGCCAGCACGGTCGAGATCACCAGAACCCAGAAGATGTGTCTTCCCCAGCGGCCCTGGCGGGCGCGGGTGGCCTTCAGGACGGGGCTGTGTTCGGTATTGATGTCGGTCGCCATCGGGACCTCCCGGTTCTCTAGTTCGCGACGCTCCAGGCCGGGCCCTGAAGGGCGGCGGCGCGGCCGGCGTCGAGCTGGGCGGCGGCGAAATGCTGGACGGTGCCGACCGCCAGCGCCATGCCCAGCACGGCCGCGAGGGCGAGGAGCCGCGAACTCCGGGCCTGTCGGCGGCGGCGCTGGGTTTCGAAGACCAGTCCGCCATGCGCGGCTTGATAGGCGCGGATCATCGCATCGCTCCCCATTGGCCCGCGGTTTCGCGGGCTCGGAGAAACAACGTTCCGCGCCCGGCGCCGTTCCGGCCGAGCTGTTCAGGAGCGCCGGAATATCGGCTCGCCGATGACGCGAAAAAATTTTCGGATTCGCGGGAACGCCCCGAGGGAGAGGTCGTTTACTGTATGCGGAGGCGGCGACGCCCCCCCGACTTGAGGCTGGCGAGAGCCGGCCTGCCGTCTCCGCACCCCCCTTCTGTCGAGCCTCAGGCGGACCGGACGACCGGCCCGCCTTTCTTCATGCCCGTAGCCTAGGGTCAGTTCTTGGGCGGACCTTCCAGGTCGAAGCGCACGTCGGCGCGGCGGCGCAGGGGGCGGGCTTCGCCGTCGCGGGTGATCGCGCCGGCGTCTCCGGCCGCCGTCACCTCGAACGAGACCTGGCGGAAGCCGACCTTGGCCAGGGCGGCGGTCACCGCGCCGGCGCGGCGCTGCGAGAGGGCGAGATTGGCGTCCGGCGCGCCGACCGCGTCGGCCAGGCCGACGACGTGGACGTTCCTGGTCGTGCAACCCTGGGCCAGGTCGGCCGCGCCGCGCAGCACCTGGCGGGCCTCGCGGGTGATGGCCGCGGAGTCGCGGTCGAAATAGATCGACACCGAGAAATCGTCGCAGGCGGCCGGCAGGGCCTCGATCTGCGCCCTCGTCTTGGGCCAGGGCCCGGTCGCGCAACCCGCCATCGTCGCCCCGATCGCCGCAACCGCGATCCAAACGCCCGCCTTGCTCATTCCTAGCCCCTCTGTTGAATTCCGCCGATCGCAAGCATGCCAAAGGCGGCCGACGCGCGTCGACCGCCTTCGAAACTCTTTCGGACGACGCCGCCTCAGCGGGGGCTGCCGTCTTCCCAGAAGTAACGACCGCTGCGCGAGTCGTAGTAGTAATACCGTCCGGCGCGCTCGTCATAGTACTGGCGACGATTGACGTTGGTGGCGCCGCAGCCGCCGTCTTCGCGACAGCCCTTGATGGCGCCGGCGGTGCCGCCGATGGCCGCGCCGATGGCCGCGCCCGTGCCGGCGTCGCCGGCGCCGACATTGTTGCCGATCACGGCGCCGGCGAGGGCGCCGAGGGCCGCGCCGCCGGCGGCGTTGCGTTCGGTGTTGCCGGTGGCGGTGCAGGCGGTCGCGAGCAGGCCGGCGGCCGCG
>JASGDR010000544.1:0-2738 GCA_047607095.1 Caulobacter sp. | reverse complement strand
GTCGTCGACAAGCCCGATATGTGCGACTTCAACACCCCGGCCGTCATCGACCGCGGCGAGGTGGTGGCCGCCGTCGGCACCGGCGGCGCCGCGCCCCTCCAGGCCACCATGCTGCGCTCCGACATCGAGGCCCAGGTGCCCGAAGGCGCCGGCCGGGTCGCGGCCCTGATGCGCAACTTCCAGAGCGAGGTGCGCGGCGCCCTGCCCACCCTGCACGAACGCCGGGCCTTCCTGCGCGAGGCCCTCTCCGGCGAGGCCGCCCAGGCGGCCATGACCGGCGACATGGAGAAGGCCGGAGCCCTCTTCCGCGAGGCCCTGGCCAAGAGCGTCAAGAAGGACGGCAAGGTCCGCTTCGTGGCCGGCAAGGGGCCCGCCGACCTCCTGACCCTGCGCGCCGTGCGGGCCCTGTCGGCCGCCGACGTGCTGGTGATCGACGAGGCCGCCGATCCCGAGGTCGTCACCATGGCCCGCCGCGACGCTCACCGCCTGTCGCCGGCCGAGGCCACGCCGGAACACCTGATCGAACTGGCCAAGAGCGGCCGCCAGGTCGTCCGCCTGGTCGCCGCCCCGGTCGAGCCCGCCGACATCCAGGCGCTGGCCGCGGCCGGCGTGGCGGTGGAAGTGCTGCTGACGGCGCCGGCCGGTTGATTTAGGGCAGGCCTGCATGCAGATCATCGAGACCTTCGAGATCGCCGGGCGCGGGCTGGTCGTCGTTCCCCGGCTCCCCGCCGGCCTACCGATGCAACCGCGGCTGATCGCCGTCGTCACATGTCCCGATGGACGCGTCCTGCGCGCGGAAGCCTGGCTGGAATGGATGCTCGAACGCGGCGACCAGCCTGCCGAACGCCCGGTTTTTCTCCTCAAGGGCCTCTCCAAGCCCGACATTCCGATTGCGAGTTCACTGGCCTTCGAACCCGAAGGCTGAGCAGACGCTCTCGCAGCTCGAAAACACTTGGAGCGGGCTTTCCGCGCCGCATTGACTCCCCGACGCCCCTCCGTATGTTCCGCGCCGTTCGAGTGACTGGCGTTGAAGGTGGGTGACCACCGGGGAGCCCGAACCGCATATGCCGCGCGCCTGGGCTCCTTTCTGACCGCAACCAGACCCGGAGTCCCCCGTGCCCGCCGCCCCCGACTATCCGTCCGCCCCCGATCTCGTCGCTCCCAAGCGCGCCCTGCTGTCGGTCTCCGACAAGACCGGCCTGGTCCAGGCGGCCAAGGTCCTGCACGAGGCGGGCGTCGAGCTGGTCTCGACCGGCGGCACCAAGGCGGCCATCGCCGCGGCCGGCCTGCCGGTGAAGGACGTGTCGGACCTGACCGGCTTCCCCGAGATGATGGACGGCCGGGTCAAGACCCTGCACCCCATCGTCCACGGCGGCCTGCTGGGCGTGCGCGACGCTCCCGAGCACGCCAAGGCCATGGCCGACCACGGCATCGGCGGCATCGATATCCTGTACGTGAACCTCTATCCGTTCGAGGCCACCGTCGCGAAGGGCGGCTCTTACGAAGAGTGCGTCGAGAACATCGACATCGGCGGCCCGGCCATGATCCGCTCGGCGGCCAAGAACCACGGCTATGTCTCGGTCTGCACCGACCCGGCCGACCTCGCCGAAGTGCTCGAAGCCCTGAAGGCGGCCGGCGGCACGTCGCTGGCCCTGCGCAAGACCCTGGCGGCCCGCGCCTACGCCCGCACGGCGGCCTATGACGCCGCCATCTCGGCCTGGTTCGCCGCCCAGCTCGGCCAAGACTTCCCGGCCCGCAAGTCGATCGCCGGCGAGCTGCGCCAGACCATGCGCTACGGCGAGAACCCGCACCAGAAGGCGGCCTTCTACACCTTCCCCAATCCCCGCGTCGGCGTGGCCACGGCCAAGCAGCTGCAGGGCAAGGAACTCAGCTACAACAACATCAACGACACCGACGCGGCTTTCGAGCTGATTGCCGAGTTCGACCCGGCCCAGGGTCCGGCCGTCGCCATCATCAAGCACGCCAACCCCTGCGGCGTGGCCCTCGGCGCCACCCAGCGCGAGGCCTATGAGCGGGCTCTCGCCTGCGACCCCACCTCGGCCTTCGGCGGCATCGTCGCCGTCAACACCCGCCTGACCCGCGAGGCGGCCGAGGCCATGGTCGAGATCTTCACCGAGGTGGTGATCGCGCCGGAAGCCGACGACGACGCCGTCGCCGTGTTCGCCGCCAAGAAGAACCTGCGCCTGCTGGTCACCGGCGGCCTGCCGGACCCGCTGTCGACCGGCGACACCTTCAAGAGCGTGGCCGGCGGCTTCCTCGTGCAGTCGCGCGACGACGCCCGCATCAAGGCGGCCGACCTGAAGATCGTCACCAAGCGCCAGCCGACGGAAGAAGAGATCCGCGACATGCTGTTCGCCTTCCAGATCGGCAAGCACGTCAAGAGCAACGCCATCGTCTACGCCCGCGCGGGCCAGACCCTGGGCGTCGGCGCCGGCCAGATGAACCGCAAGGACTCGGCTCGGATCGCGGCCTTGCGCGCCGCCGACTTCGGCCTGGACCTGCAGGGCTGCGCCTGCGCCTCGGAAGCCTTCTTCCCGTTCGCCGACGGGCTGATCCAGGCGGCCGAAGCCGGCGCCACGGCGATCATCCAGCCGGGCGGCTCCATGCGCGACGCCGAGGTCATCGAGGCCGCCGACAAGCTCGGCCTTACTATGGCCTTCACCGGCGTGCGAGTGTTCCGCCACTAGACAGGCCAGGGTCGAGCGGGGTGGCGCGAT
>JASGDR010000543.1:0-3654 GCA_047607095.1 Caulobacter sp. | reverse complement strand
CCGGCCGCCGAAGCCGCCGCCGCCCCGGCCGCGAGCGGCACGCCGTGAGCGCTCGTCGCTTCCTCGGCCGCGTCGCGCGCGCGGCCCTGGTCGGCGCGGGCCTGCTGACCCTGGCCGCCTGCGCCAGCGCCTCCAAGCCCGAGCAGATGACCATCACCGCCAGCACGGTTCCCGCGGTCGCTCCGGGCGCGCCCGGCTACAAGGCGTTCCGGGTGATCGCCGTGCAGGGCGGCGGCGACACCAACCCGCTGTGGATGTCCAACGTCTCCGACAAGGACTTCAAGGTGGCGCTGGAGGCCTCGCTGAAGGGCCTGAACTACCTGGCCGACAGCAGCGACAAGGCTTCGCTGGAGCTGACGGCCAGCATCGTCGACCTGCAGCGGCCGCTGGCCGGCATCGACATGTCGGTGACCTCGAAGGTGCGTTACAGCGCCATTCCGGTCGGCGGCGGCGCGCCGGTGTTTGACGACACGGTGGCGGCCACCGGCACGGCTCACTTCGGCGAGTCGCTGCTGGCCGTCGAGCGCCTGCGCAAGGCCAACGAGGCGGCGATGCGGGCCAATATCGAGGCCTTCGTCAAGCGCCTGCAGGACGGTCTGAAGGTCAAGGGCGGCGCGAGCAGCGCCAGCATGTACCAGCAGTAGGCCTCGCGCCTTCGGCTGTGACGCCCGGCGACGCCCCGCGTCGCCGGGTTTGTCGTTTCTGGGGCTCAGATCACCGGCCGGGCGCGTTCGTCGACGTCGGTCAGGGCGGCGGCGACGATCCGCAGGCCTTCTTCCAGTTCGACGCGGTCGGAGGCCGCGCCGAGGGCCAGGCGCACGCCGCTGGCCAGGCCCGGCTCGACGATCGGGGCGGCGGGCGGGGTGACCTCGGCGCCGCCGCGCAGGGCGCGGCCGGCCAGACGCTCGGCCTCCAGTTCGCTCATCGGCAGCCACAGGTGCGGCGTGGTGGGCGAGGCGGGCGCGGCCAAAGCGTTTCCCAGGATCGAGCGGGCCAGGGCCACGCGAGCGGCGGTCTCCTGGCGGATCTCGGCCAGGATGGCGTCGGCCGTACCGTCTTCCAGCCACTGGCCGGCGATCAGCATGCCGAAACCCGGCGGGGCGTAGGCGATGGCGCGCATGGTCTCGAGAATGCGCTCCAGGGCCGCATCGTCCGGGGCGATGACGAACCCCGCCCGCAGGCCCGGCGCGAGGGTCTTGGATACGCCCGAGACGTGGAAGGTGCGTTCGGGGGCCAGCATGGCCAGCGGCGGCGGGGCGTCCGGCGCATAGGCGCCGTAGATGTCGTCCTCGATCAGGATCAGGTCCAGGCGGCGGGCGAGGGCGGCGATCGCCTCGCGGCGGGCCGGCGACATGATCCGCCCGGTCGGGTTCTGCAGGGTGGGCAGCACGGCGACCACCCGCGCGCCGGTGGCCGCGACCGCCGCCTCCAGGGCGTCGGGGCGCAGGCCCTCCTCGTCCATCGCCACGCCGCGCAGGCGATAGCCGGCGTGGGCGGCCAGCGACTTGATCCCGTGGAAGGTCGAGGCTTCGCACAGGACCGCGTCGCCGGGACGGACGACCGCGCCGAAGGCCAGGGCCAGGCCCTGCTGGGCACCGGCGCAGCAGACCAGGCGCGTCCAGTCGGCGGTCTCGAAGCCGGCGCTGCGGGCCAGCCAGTCGGCCGCCGCCCGGCGGTGCCGCTCCAGCCCGGCGGCGGGGGAGTAGTCGAGATGGTCGGCCAGGTCCGGCCGGCGGCGCAGGCGCTGCATGGTCTCGCCGATCACCCGCGCGGCCGGCCAGTTCAGGGCGACGTTCTGGGAGAGGTTGATCGGGCCGTCGCGGCGGCGCGGCGAGGCGATCGCGCCCGGCGCGTTGACGAAGCTGCCGCGGCCGACATGGGCGCTGACCAGCCCCGCCTTCTCGGCCTCGACATAGGCCCGGGTGACGGTGCCCAGGCCCAGGCCCAGGCGGTGGGCCAGATCGCGCTGCGGGGGCAGGCGGGTTCCGGGCGGCAGGGCGCCCGACTCCACATCGGCGCGCAGGGCCTCGACCAGGCGCTCGTAGATCGGGGCGTCGCCGTCGGGCAGGGCGGGGGTCCAGGCGGCGGCCATGCGGGGCTCCGGCTACATTGTCACTGTATCAATATAAGTTTTGACTCATGGATCAATCAAAATCATCACCGTGACATTCCTGACCAGGGAGGTCCCGATGACCCCGCAACTGACGCTCGCCTTCGTGCTGTTCGCCTTCGCCACCGCCGGCACGCCCGGCCCCAACAACATGATGCTGCTGGCTTCCGGCGCGAACTTCGGGTTCCGCCGCACGATCCTGCACATCCTGGGGATCAGCATCGGCCTGGGCGCGATGGTGCTGGCCATGGGCTTCGGGCTGTCGGGCGTGTTCAAGGCCTGGCCGGTGCTGCACGAAATCCTGCGCTGGGCCGGGGCGGCCTACATGCTGTGGCTGACCTGGAAGATCGGCACGGCCAAAGGCGTCTCCGAACGCGAGGCCGGGTCGCGGCCCATGGGCTTCTGGGCGGCCGCGGCCTTCCAGTGGGTGAACCCCAAGGCCTGGGCCATGGCGCTGGGCGCGGTGACCACCTATGCGCCGGAAGGCGGATCGATCCTGATCGTGCCGATGCTGGCGGGCCTGTTCATGCTGGTCGGGGCGCCGTGCAGCGCCGCCTGGGCCGGGTTCGGCATGGCCCTGCGCCGGTTCCTCGACCGGCCGGTCGTGCTGCGGGGCTTCAACATCGTCATGGCCGTGCTGCTGGTGATCTCGCTCTATCCGACCCTCTTCGGGACGGGCCATGCGCCGGCCGCGCCGCCGCGCGACCTGGCCTTGGCCTCCAAACCCCTGGTCTTCGCCTGGCGCGGGTGAGGCCCGCGCGTGAAACCCTCGTCCTTTCGACAGGATCACGCGCGGCTTGCGCGACAAGGCCTATCGGGGCCACATCGGGCCAAGCATTCGGAGCCCGTCATGCGCCTCGCCGCCGCCCTCGCCGCCGCCGTCCTGGCGCTGGCCCCCGCCGCCTTCGCCCCGTCGGCCTTCGCCCAGGACCTCAAGGTCACCGTCCAGGGGCGCGACAGCATCGTGCTGACCCCGGCCGACCTGGCCAACCTGCCGCGCGGCAAGGCGACCATGGTCGAGGGCGGCAAGAGCGCGGTCTACGAAGGGCCGCTGCTGAACGCGGCCCTGGTGCGGGCCGGGGTGGTGCACGGCGACCGGCTGATGGGCCGCTATCTGAACCAGGTGGTGATCGTGAAGGCGGCCGACGGCTACGTCTCGATCCTGTCGCTGGCCGAGACCGACCCGTTCTATCGCGACAATCCCGTGGTGATCGCCGACCGCAAGGACGGCCGGCCGCTGGACGAGCGGGAGGGTCCATACCGGGTCGTGGTGGACGGCGACCTCAAGCCTTCGCGCTCGGCGAGGCAGGTGAACGCAATCGAGGTGCGACCGGCCTACTGAGCCTGGACAATCGACGCGAACCGGCGAAGCCTGCTCGCTGAACGATTGTGGGGCTTTTCGTGACCAAGCTTACCCTGAACCGCCGCGGCCTGCTGGCCGCGACCCTGGCCCTCGCCGCCGCGCCGGCCCTGGCGCGCGCCGCGGCAGCGACCTCGACCACGACGCTCAAGGTCGGCGATCGCGACGTCGAGATGACCGTCGT
>JASGDR010000542.1:0-21800 GCA_047607095.1 Caulobacter sp. | reverse complement strand
TCGCCCGCAAGTGGCCCCATCCCGACGGAACGACGGTCCGCCTGGCGCGCATCAACGGCCAGCCCGGCGTGGTGATGGCGCTCGACGGCGTCGTCTTCCAGACCATGGGCCTGGACATCGTCGACGGCCGCATCGCCGCCGTCTACACGATGCGCAACCCCGACAAGCTGGCGCGGGTGCAGGCGTAGCAGACCCTCTCGGGCCCTCCGGGCCGCCTCCCCGAGAGGGGGAGGATCTAGAAAACGCCGCGCCCAAAAAGATGCCCCCCCTGGGGAGCTGTCGCGGAGCGACCGAGGGGGCTTGCGCCGAGCCCTAAGGCAGCTGCGCCTTGGGCAGGCTGTCCCTGGTCTCGCAGGCCATCTTGCCGGCCTTGCCGGCCGCCCCGGAGATGTCGTCGACCTTGGCCTCCTTGCGCCAGTTCTTGGGCAGGCCCTTGTCGCCGGCGAAGTCCATGCCGAGGTCCATCCATTTGTCGGCGGCGCAGTCGAGGGCGAAGATCATGATCGGACCCTTGCCGGCCGGCCACGACTTGTAGGGCCCTCCGCCCTTGCCCTCGGCGATGCGCAGCACGACCAGGCCGGTCTGCTCGTCCACCTTGAGGAAATCGGCGTCGTAATAGGTCTTGGCCTCGCCGGGAGCCGGCTTCCAGGTCTCGCCGACCGCGGGGCCATAGGTCCCGAATGACATGGACAAGGCGAGCATCGGTACGCTGAGCAAACACGCTACGAGCCGCTTCTGCATGGCGGTCCCTCCCCGTTATCGTTCGCTGGGGAGGAGGCTATGCCTGGTTCACAACCATCGCAAGAGAACACCGTTACGCGGCGCCGGGGCGGATCGACATTCGGCGCCTGAGACGAAAACCTCGTCCTTCGACAAGCTCAGGATGAGGTTTTTCTCCTGCCCAGGCCTGTGAATGTCGATGGCCCTAGCCGCGCGCGGCGAGCCCTTCGGCGATGGCCGCGTTCAGCGCCGCCACGGCCGCGCCGGGACCTTCCGGATGGGCCCAGACCCCGCCGGAGACGGCCAGGAAGTCGGCGCCCGCGGTCGCCAGGCCCGCGGCGTTGGCGGCGGTGATCCCGCCGATGGCCACGCAGGGCACCTCCATCGTCTCCTGCCAGATCGACAGGATGTCGGGCTCGGCGACGATCGGCGCCTCTTTGGTGGTGGTCGGGAAGAAGGCCCCGAAGGCCACGTAGTCGGCCCCGGCCTCGGCGGCCTCCATGGCCAGGTGGCGGCTGTCGTGGCAGGTGACGCCGACCATGCGGTCCTTGCCCATCAGCTTGCGCGCGGTCGCGTAGGGCGCATCGCCCTGCCCCACGTGCACGCCGTCGCAGTCGAGCCGGGCGGCGAGGTCCGGACGATCGTTGAGGATCACCGCCACGTCGCGGGCCCGGGCGATCGGCGACAGGGCCTCGACCGCGGCGGCCACCACGTCGTCGGACACGTCTTTCAGGCGGATCTGCAGGGCGGCGACGTCGCCGCCCTCCAAAGCGCGCGCGAGCTCGCGGCCGAAGGCGGCGAGATCCGGCAGGGACGGCGGGGTGATCAGATAGAGGCGGCAGTCGAGCGTCATGCGCCGCCTTTACGCCGATTTGGAGCCGAGCGCGACTTTGGGGACGCGCCGACGCACCGTGCAAACCTCGTCCCCTCGGGTCGCGCCGCCGGCGCGGCCCGCCCAAGGGCGTGCTTCGGCAAGCTCAGGACGAGGTTTTCGAACGCCAGGCCCCGCTCCTCATCCCGAGCCCGTCGAAGGACCCGCGACGACAGGTCGCTGCGAACTCGACTGAGAGTCAGTTGCAAACCGGTGGAAAACTGTTAGATGAGAATGACAATCATTCGGTAGGGCGTTCTTTCCTTGTACGTCTGCAATTGTAACGGCATCCGCCAGCGCGAAGTGCGCGCCGCGATCGACGCGGGGGCGACTCGCCCGGCCGAGATCTTCCGCCACAAGGGCTGCCAGGCCCAGTGCGCCAAGTGCGTCTGCGAGATGCGCCAGATGATTCAGGAAGCCCAGGAAACTCTGGCCTACGCGGCCGAATAAGGCTTCTTGCGACGCAAAGTCGACGATTTCAGGTTATCGCGAAGCACTCTCACGCTTTTCTGTGAGGCTGCGAAACACTTGCACACATTACTGTTGAAGCCCTGAAAAAGGCGACTAAGGGTTCGGGCGAACTCGAACCTTAGGAGGCCGCCATGCAAGGCGATCCCGGCGTTATCCGCGTCCTGAACGCTGTGCTCACCAACGAGCTGACGGCCGTCAACCAGTACTTCCTGCACGCCCGCATGCACGACAACTGGGGCTTCAAGCGCCTCGGCCAGATCGTCTACCAGGAATCGATCGGCGAGATGAAGCACGCCGACAAGCTGATCAACCGCATTCTCTTCCTGGAAGGCCTGCCTAACCTTCAGGACCTGCACAAGCTGAAGATCGGCGAGAACGTTCCCGAATGCCTCGCGGCCGACCTGTCGATCGAGCTGTACAACCGCGAACTGCTGGTGCCGGGCATCGTGCAGTGCGAGCAGGCCCGCGACTACATCAGCCGCGAACTGCTGCGCGAGATCCTCAACGACACCGAGGAGCACATCGACTACCTCGAAACCCAGCTGTCGCTGATCAAGTCGCTGGGCGAGCAGAACTACCTGCAGAGCGCCATGGGCGAACTGCCGGCGGCCTGATCCCCAAAGGATCCCGACCGGACTTGAGAACGGCCTCCCCGCCCCCGCGGGGAGGCCGTTCCGCTATTCGCTTAACGCCTATTCGCAGAGCGCTTCCAGCTCGTCGCGCTGCAGCAGCTCGACGTGACGCACGGTCGGCAGGGCGATCAGCCCCTCCTGCAGGAACGCCGTCAGGGTGCGCGACACCGTCTCGATGGTCAGGCCCAGATAGTCGGCCATGTCCTGGCGGCTCATCGGCAGGTCGAAGGCGGCCTCGCCCGTGCGGTCGGCCAGCAGCAGCAGCAGGCCCGCCACGCGCTCGCAGGCGCTGCGGCGGCCCAGCATCATCACGTGGTCCTGGCTGCGCTGCAGCCCGGAGATCGTCAGTTGGTAGAGCCGGCGGGCCACCTCGCCGTCGCGGGCGGCCAGGTCGCTGAGGGCCCGGCGGCGGACGATGCGCACGGCCACGTCGCCGACCGCCTCGGCCGTGGTGCGGTGAACCGCGCCGGCCTCGAAGCCGAAGGCCTCGCCGGCGAAGTGAAAGGCGTCGATCTGGCGGCGGCCGTCGCGCAGCAGCCGGCCCGTGCGCACCGTGCCCTCGACCAGTTCGTAGACGTGATCGGCCGCGTCGCCCTCGGCGAAGATCTCTTCGCCGGCCGAGTAGCGGATCACGCTGGCGGCGGCGGCCGGCAGGGCCGGCTGGACAAGGGCGGGCTCGAAACGGAGGGGCGACAGCATCGGAGGCTCCCGGGGAGGAAGGAGGCGGCCGTGACCGCCCCGTGACGCCGACACATTCCCCCTTCTCCGGGTAGGGGTAAATTCGGGGGCCGCGCATAAGGGTTTTTGCGTAGGCTCAAATTCGGGAAGGCGATCGGCGGGGGGCGCAAATGCGAAACCCGCCCGAGCCGCGGAAGCTGAACACTTCCCCCCACCGGCCTTCGGCCGCCTCCCCCAGAGGGGGAGGTTCCTTGCGGTCAGCGCTTGGCCATCCGCTCCAGCTCCACCGCGCGCACAGTGGTCATGCTGAGATGGCAGCCGCCGATCTCCAGGATGTCGATGGTGCCGCCGGTCAGATTTTCCCGGCACTCGGCGTCGCGGCGCTTGATCCAGGCGCGCTGGGCGTTGCGCAGGCCGGCCTGCCGAGCCTTGGAGCGCCCGGCCATCTCGGCCTTGTAGGCGCGGTTGAGGCGGGCGTCCTGCTTCTGGAGTTCGGCGTTGGTGCAGCCGGCCATGGCCGCGGTCACGCCCTTGAGCGCGTCGCCGGTGTTCAGGCAGCGGTCGTAGGCCGGCGAATATTCCTTCTCGGGATCGATTTTCGACGGCTGGGCCAGGGCCGGCGCCGCGACCGCCAGGGCCAGCAGCGCGGCGGGGATCGAGCGTCGAAAGAGCATGTGGCGCGTCCTTGCGTTGCAGGACGCCCAGCATGCGCCGCCGATCACGACGGCTTCAAGGCGCGCCTACAGCGCCTTGCCGATGCGGTCGGCCAGGGGCGAGAGATCGCCGCCCGGATCGTCGAACACGCCGAGGTCTTCGGCCGTCATCTTCGCGAACAGGTCCTGGGCCTCCTCAGAGGCCGACAGCAGGTCGATCGCCGTCTCGGCCTCGTCGGCCGGCCAGCGGTCAAGCGCGGGTCCCAACGCCTTCAGCCGGGCTTCGAATTGTTTCAGGTCCATAACCACAGATCTTCTTCTGTTTCTGGAGACGAGTCTTCAGCGTTTGCCGGCCCCGTTTCAGGAGCGAGCGCACCGCCTGTTCCGAACAGCCCATGGCGTCGGCGATTCTACCGACTTCGAGCTCTTCGAAATAAAACATGGTCAGCGCCTGGCGCTGGGTGTCGGGAAGCTTGTCGAGGGCCTTCTGCAGGGTCTTGGCGGTCTCCGTGTGCTCGAGGTTGGCGAGGGCGTCGGCCTGGGCCGGACCCTGGATTTCGGCGTCGGCCAGGCGGGTGATCACCTCCTGGGATTCCGGAACCGCCTTGCGGACCCGGCGACGATCGATGGCCTTGTTGACGGCGATGCGGTGCAGCCAGGTCGAGAACCGGGCTTCCGGCGTCCAGCGCTCGCGAGCGCGCCAGGCGGCAATAAATGCCTCCTGAGCCGCGTCTTCGGCTTCCTGCACGTCGCCCAGAACATTGAGCGCCAGCCGCCGCACCATGCGCAGGTGACGGTCGACCAGAACCCGAAAAGCCGTCTGGTCGCCGTCGCGGCTGGCCAGGAACAGCTCCTCGTCGGTGCGCACGTCGGACAGACCAAACTCGCCGGTCGCCGTCATCATCGCTGAATTCGCCATGGCGATTACTCGCCTCCATCGCTGTATCGCAATGGAACAGGCAAACAGCGTGCCATATTTCCGATATATACTACTTTGTATTCGATCGATACATTTCGAATACGATCGGAACGTTGCTATTTTTCAGAACGGAGTTCTTTGCAGAACGGGCGCAACAAGTCGAGTACCGTTTGATACACAGCCGAAACATCTTTGCGACGATTGGCGCGAACGAGCCCGTCGAGCACGTACTGGTAGAAATTCCGCAACGTTGCGCCATCCTTGCCGGCGGCCGAAAAATCGAGCGTCGTCGACAGTGCGGTCAGGATCTGGGTGGCCCGCATGGCATGTCGGCACATTTGATCCAGCTTGCCGTGCTCGTGGGCGGATTTTGCCGAGGCGATCGCGCGGTAGAGCTCTTCGTGCACCGAGGCCAGCACGTCGCGCGGGTTGGCGGTCAGGCGGCTGGAGGCCGCGTAGGCGCTGAGCGCTTGATTAGTCGTCGTCATCGCTATCGGCTCCGAGGATTGCGTCGATCTGTTGCTGGAGGATCTGAGCCGCGTAGAGCTCGGTCTCCATTTTCGAGTATTTTTCGATCAGCTTGGTCCGGTAGGTCTCCGCGTCCTCGCGGATCTGGTCGGACTGGTCGGTGAGGTCGCTGTTGACCGTCTCCAGGCTTTCGATGCGCTCCTGGATGACGCCGCCGGAGGTGCTGGCGTAGTCGTCGATCAGGCTCGTCAGCATGTTGGCGAAGCCCTGGTTGATCTCGATCGAGATCGTCCCGCTCGTCGGCGAGGCCAGGGCGAAGGACAGCCCCTCGTAGATCGACCCCTCGGCGCCGACGATCCGGTTGCCGGAGATCGTGAACAGGCTGGAATCGCCGTTCACCGACACGCTCGAGATCGCCCCGTCGGTGACGGTGACCTGCATGTCGAAGTCGAACGAGATGGTGGTGTCGTTCTTCAGCAGCTTGAGGCTGCTGTTGCTGGACGAGAAGCCGGTCTCGAAGAACTTGGCGACGCTCGACAGGTCGGTCAGCAGCAGGTTGTCGAGCGTGGTCTCGTCGGTGAGCTCCAGCTCGTTGTCGGCGTTGATGGTGACGCCGAGCGCCGACAGGTCGGTCAGCTCGTCGTCGGAGCCGGCCGTGCCGCCCAGCATGTCGCTCAGGCGGCGGTTGACGTCGCGCAGGATGCTGTCGGCGAACAGCACCGCATCGTCCGACACCGTGCCGTCCGAGCCCACCGTCTGGTTGGTGACGACGAAGGCCCGCAGCGCGTTGTAGGCGTCGATGAAGTCGGTGATCGCCGTCTTGATGTCGTCGTAGTTGGCCTCGATATCGAGGGTGATGGTCTGGCCCGTGGTGGCCTGCAGCAGCGAGATCGACAGGCCCGGAATGGCGTCGGTCAGCTCGTTGCTGTCGCTCTCGATCTCGACCCCGTCGATGGTGACGATGGACGGCTGGGCCTCCTGCAGCACGTTGGCGAACGCGCCGGTGCTGTCGGTCAGGCCGAGATTCAGGCCGATGTCGTCGCCCGAGACGGTCGACATCGTGATTTCCTGGTTGGTGTCGCTGGTCGACAGCACCAGGCGCTGGCCCGTCGAGCTGGTGATCAGGGTGGCGACGACGCCGGTGTCGTCGCTCTGGTCGTTGATGGCGCTGGCGATGTCCTCGAGCGTCATGTCCGAGGTGACGGTGATCTCGGCCGCCGTGCCGTCGGTGGTGTTCAGCGAGAACACCCCGGCCTGGCCCAGCGCCGTGTCGGCGGTCTGCGCCGTGGAGGCGATCTTCATCGCCTTGGCCAGCTGGGTGACGGTGATCTCGTAGGAGGCGGCGACCGCGTCGGCGTCCGCGCTGACGGCGATCACGTCGGTCGCGTCGGTGCCGTCCGAGGCGGTGAGATAGGCGCTCTTCTCGTCGAAGGCGTTGGTCGTGGTCGAGACAGAGCTGTAGGTCGTCGAGGCCAGCGACTCCATGGAATCCGACACCGCCTGCAGCAGCGTCTGGAGCTCCTGGTAGGAGGCGATCTTGGTCTCGTTGGCGGTGACCTTGGCGTCGATGGTGTCGGCGCGCGAGGTCTTCTGCGCGACGGCGGCCTCGATCAGGGAGTCGGTGTCCAGGCCCGAAACCGTGCCGCTCACATAGGACGTCGACCCGGAGGTCGAGACGGTGCTCGTCGTCGTCATGGCGTTTTCCGGAAAGTCGGCGGGAGGATCCAGAGAATCCCCCCGCCCAGTCTGCAGGACGACGCAGGCGAGCCCGCGCCGTCACGGCTCAAACCGACTACTGCAGCAACTTCAGGAGCGATTGGCTCATCTCGTTGGCCTTGGAGAGGGCCGAGATCGCCGCGCTCGTGAGCGTCGAAGCATTGGTGTAGTTGGTCTGTTCGCTAGCGATATCCACGTCGGTGATGGCCGACGCGGCCGACTCCAGGTTTTCCAGCGAGGTCGAGATCACGTCGCCCCGGAATTCGAAACGCGACAGGGTGGCGCCCACGTCGGCCCGCATTTCCGAGATGCTGGTGATCGCATCGTCGATGGTGTCCATCAGGGTCGAAGCCGACGACGCCGTGATCGAGGTGCCCTCGAGCAGGAGCGCGTCGGCATCGGCGTCGCCCAGCTTCACGGTGATCACGTCGCTCGAGGAGGTGCCGACCATGAAGTCGACGCCGCCCGAAGAGCCGTCGGAGTAGTAGTCGCTGTCGCCGCTCAGCAGTTCGATGCCGTTGAAGGTCGTCGACGTCGTGATGTCGTCGATTTCCTCGAGCAGCTGCTGATACTCAGCGTCGATGTAGCTGATGTCGTCAGAGCTCGAGCTCCCCGACTGGGCCTGGGCCGTCAGGGACTTCATACGCTGCAGGATGTCGGCGATGTTGGACAGCGCGCCGTCCGCCGTGTTCAGCACCGAGGTGCCGCTGGTCACGTTGGTGGCGGCTTGGTTCAGCACGGTCACGTCGGCGTTCATGGACGTCGAGATGGCGAGGCCAGAGGCGTCGTCCTTCGCGCTGACGATCCGCGAACCGCTCGACAGCTTCGCCAGGGACTCGCTCTGCGCAGCCGAGTTGTTGTTCAGGTAGCGCAGGGCGGTGTTGGCGGCCGTGTTGGTGGAGATAACAGGCATGTTCTAGTCCGGTTCTCTGTCTGGAGTCCGTCCGGGGGAGAGTCCGGCCGGGAAGCTGTCCGCCGTTCTGACGGCCTGGCTTCGACGAGTTGAACGGGACGCCCCCGAACGATGGGGCGGTTTTTCTTTCTTCTTTTTTCAGGACGCCCGCCGGGCCGCGCGAACCCGCGCCCTCCCCCGGCCTCGAGGGCGGCCTCAAGGAATGAATCGCGCGCGAGGGCCCTGGACGCCCCCTGGCCTCCCCCCGGGCCCCGACGCCGAAAACAATCGGCGAAAAATAATCCGCCCCATCCGCGGCGGAGTCTCCGTTGAACCCATCGATCGGCGCCCAAGGCGTCGGACCGACTTCACCGGAGATCTCTCCATGACCACCGTCTCTTCGACGACGAGCACCGCCAGCACGACGAGCACGTCCAGCGCGTCGAGCGTGCTGTCGCTCGGCACGACCGACTTCCTGTCGCTGCTGATGACCCAGCTGACCAACCAGAACCCGCTGGATCCGACCGATCCGACCGAGTTCACCAGCCAGCTGGCGAGCTACGCCCAGCTGGAACAGCAGATCAGCACCAACGACACCCTGTCGACGCTGTCGGACACCATGTCCACGCTGTCGGACACCACCTCGACCATGTCGGACAACCTCTCGTCGCTGCTGACCCAGGTCCAGCTGCTGGCCTCCGCAAGCGAATAAGGGGCCCGCAGAGATGAGCCTTTCCTCCGCCCTCTCCACCGCCGTCTCCGGCATCTCCGCCCAGAGCGCCGCCCTGTCGGCGATCTCGGAGAACATCTCCAACGCCTCGACCACCGCCTACAAGACGACGGAAATCTCGTTCCAGTCGCTGGTCAGCGGCTCGATGGGCAGCAACACCTCGACGAGCTCGGTCACCTCCAAGACCAGCCAGGCGCTGAGCGTCACCGGCACGATCTCGTCGACCAGCGTCTCGACCAACATCGCCATCGACGGCTCGGGCTTCTTCGTGGTCGCCGGCGACACCGGCGACACCGGCTCCGAGCTGGTCTACAGCCGCAACGGCAGCTTCTCGACGGACTCCGAGGGCTATCTGGTCAATAGCGAAGGCTATTACCTGATGGGCTATCCGACGGACTCGGACGGCAACGTCACGACGTCGAACACCAGCGACCTCAACAGCCTGCAGGCCATCAACCTCGACTCGATCAGCGGCACGGCCCAGGCCACGACCACGATCGACATGGCCGCCAACCTGCCGGCCGACGCCGAAACGGGCGACACCTTCGAGACCAGCATGGAGCTGATCGACTCGCTGGGCGTCAGCCACACGGTCGCCCAGAGCTGGGAGAAGACCGGCGACAACACCTGGACGCTGACCCTCTCCGACCCGACCCTGACCTCGGACGGCACGACGACCTCGGGCACCATCAGCCCGACCACGATCAACGTCACCTTCAACACCGACGGCAGCCTGGCCTCGACCGATCCCTCGCCCGTCGACCTGACCATCACCGGCTTCTCGACCGGCGCGGCCGACAGCGCGATCACGCTCGACCTGGGCACGACCGACGGCACCGACGGCCTGACCCAGTACGCCTCGACCTCCTCGACCCTGTCGATCAGCCCGACCTTCGAGCAGGACGGCGCCAACTACGGCGAGCTGTCGGGCATCAGCATCGACGAGAACGGCCTGGTCACGGCCAATTTCGACAACGGCGTGAGCCTGGCGATCTACCAGATCCCGATCGCCACCTTCAGCAACGCCAACGGCCTGACCCACGTCTCGGGCACCGTCTACGACGAGAACTCCGCCGCCGGCCAGGTGCACCTGAACCTGCCGGGCGAAGGCAGCTCGGGCAGCCTGGTGGCCAGCGCCCTCGAAGGCTCGACCACCGACACGGCCACCGAGTTCAACAAGATGATCATCGCCCAGCAGGCCTATTCGTCGGCCTCGCAGGTGGTCAGCACCGTCAAGGACATGTTCGACACCCTGATCCAGGCCGTGCGGTGAGCGTCATGGGCAACATCGAACGCCTGCACGCCCGCGCGCAGAAGGCGCGGCGCGACCGCGCCACGCCGGTGGTCTCCTCGGTCGAGGAGGCCCGCGCCCTGGCCCGCAGCATCGCCGAGGGCCTGTCGACCCTGTCGGACGACCAGCGCCTGCTCATGCTGTCGAACCTGCACGACGTCCAGGCCGTGCTCGAAAACCGCGTCGCCACGCTCGAGACCGAAATGGCCGAGAGCCGCGAACGCATCCAGGCCGTCACCCGCGGCCTGAGCGCCACCGCCGGCTATCGCGGCAGCGTCCAGGCCCTGCGCGACCACCGCCGCCGCAAGGACTAGCGCCATGTCGCTGTCGTCGATCATCAGCTCCGCTTCGTCCGCGCTGGCCAACACCCAGCTGCAGATCTCGGTCGCCAACGCCAACGTGGCGAACGCCGACGACCTGACCTACACGAAGAAAAGCGTAAGCTCGACCGCGACGACGGCGCTGAACTCGGCCTCGACGTCGACGATCCAGCGGGCCGCCGACAGCTATCTCGCCAAGACCGTGGTCAAGACCGCGGCCTCGGCCGGCTACGCCTCGACCATCGACACCTACATGCAGTCCTACGACGCCTCGCTGGGCTCGGTGGACGGCGGCGACGACCTTTCCAGCCTGCTGTCGTCGTTCACGACGGCCCTGACCACCCTGTCGGCCAGCCCCGACAGCGACGCCGAGAAGGCTTCGCTGGTCTCGGCCGCGACGTCCCTGGCCTCGGGCGTCAGCAGCCTGTCGTCCTCGATCCAGGACCTGCGCACCCAGGCCAACGACGAGATCGAGACGACGGTCGACACCATCAACACGACCCTGAAGACCCTGGCCTCGCTGAACGACCAGATCGTCTCGGTCACCGCCCAGGGCGGCGACGCCACCAGCCTGCTCGACCAGCGCGACGCGGCCCTGACCACGCTGTCGGGCCTGATCGGCGTCAACAGCTACACCACGTCCGACAACCGGCTGATGGTCTACACGACCGGCGGCGACCAGCTGCTGGGGACCACCGCCGCCACGCTCAGCTACGACGCCTCCAGCTCGCTGAGCGCGAGCAGCGTCTATCCCGACAACATCTCGGGCATCACGCTGAACGGCAAGGACATCACCGAGAGCATCGAATCCGGCCAGCTGGGCGCGCTGATCACCCTGCGCGACGAGACCCTGGTCAACGAGCAGGCCGAGCTCGACAACCTGGCCAGCACGCTGATCAGCCAGATCAACGCGATCACCAACGCCGGCACGGCCTCGCCCGCGCCCACCACCCTGACCAGCGCCTCGACGGTCTCGGGAACCGACTCGTTCTCGGCGAGCGGCTCGGTGCGCGTGGCCATCGTCGACTCCTCGGGAAACACCGTCTCGACCGAGGACATCGACCTTTCCAACTATTCCAGCATCGACGACCTGGTCTCGGCGCTCGACGCCATCGACGGGCTGTCGGCCTCGATCGACTCCAAGGGCAAGCTGGTGCTGACCGCCGACGACAGCGCCAACGGCGTCGCCCTGGGCGACATCGACGCCTCGGTCGGCGACGACGGCCAGGGCTTCTCCGACTATTTCGGCTTCAACGACCTGTTCTCGGGCTCGACCGCGGCCGACATCGCCATCTCGTCGGACCTGAAGAGCGACTACGCCCGCCTGACCACCGGCGTCCTCGACACCACCAGCACCCTGGAATCCGGCGACCGGGCCATTTCCAGTGGCGACACCACCACCCTTGACGCCCTGACCTCGATGCTGTCGAGCCAGCTGAGCTTCGCCGCGGCCGGCGACCAGGGCGCCAAGACGGTGACCCTGTCGTCCTACACCGCCAGCTTCGTCTCGGGCGCGGCGACCCTGATCTCCACCGCCGCCTCGGACTCCGAGAGCGCGACCGCCACCTACGACGCGGCGACCTCCCGCCTGCAGAACAGCACCGCCGTCAACGTCGACGAGGAGCTGGCCATGCTGACGACCTACCAGTCGCAGTACGAGGCCAACGCCCAGCTCGTCTCGATGGCCAAGGACCTGTTCGACGCCCTGATCAGCATGGTGAGCTAGCATGATCAGTCGCATCGCCACCTACGGCCAGTCGAGCGCCTCGCTGGCCGCGACCCTCAAGGTCCAGGCCAAGCTGGCCGACCAGCAGACCCAGACCTCCTCGGGCCTGAAGTCGACCACCTACGGCGGGCTGGGCAAGGACAGCAGCAGCGTGCTGCGCCTGCAGAGCCAGAGCAGCCAGCTGACCGCGGAGAACAGCGCCGCCAGCACCGCCACGGCCATCGCCAACGCCTCCTACTCGGCCCTGGGCAGCATCGCCGACCTGGCCAGCACCATCCAGAGCCAGCTGGCCTCGATGATGAGCGGCGCGTCCAGCGACTCCGACACCGTCACCGCCTACGTCACCGACTGGCTGTCGGACCTGGAAGCCCTGCTCAACAGCAAGTCGGGCGACACCTATCTGTTCGGCGGCACGGCCACCAGCACCGCGCCGGTCGACTTCAGCGACGCCGACTACGACCCGACCGTCGACACCTCGGCCAGCGACACCAGCTACTACCAGGGCTCCTCGTCGGTCCGCACGCTGACCACCGCCGACGGCCAGACGATCAGCCTGTCGGTCACCGCCGACTCCTCGGCGTTCGAGGAACTGGCCCGGGCGCTGAAGATGGTCCTGGCCTCGCCGACCGACAGCACGGTGATCTCCAGCGCCTACGACATGGTCAGCGACGCGGTCACCAGCGTCGGCACGCTGCAGGAGAAGGTGTCCATCCAGGCCGCCAGCCTGTCGGACCTGACCGATCGCAACACGGCCAAGATCGACAGCATCGACACCCTGGTCTCGAACCTGAAGGACGCCGACCTCAGCGAGACGGCGATCCTGTCGACCCAGTACGAGACCCAGCTGGAGGCGATGTACTCGATGATCAGCAGCCTCTCGAAGCTGAGCCTCAGCAAGTACCTGTAAGGTCGCCGGAGCGCCGCCGCCCCAATTGCGGCGCCGGAAGTTTGCAGCCGCGCAAAACCCCGACATACGCGGGCATGATCGGCCGATCACAAGGGCGGCTCCTCGTTTCGGAGTCCCGATGCCCTCCCCCGTCTCTCCCAGCCGTCGCGGCCTGCTGGCCCTGGCCGGCGCCGTTCCCTTCGCCGCCGTCGCCGTGGGCTCGCGCGCCGCGGTCGCCGCCGAGGGCGTCTGCGCCATCACCCCGCAGGTCACCCAGGGTCCCTACTGGTTCGACCCGAAGCTGGATCGCGCCGACATCACCGAAGGCAAGAAGGGCGCGCCCGTCACCGTGGCCCTGACCATCGTCGACGGCGCCTGCCGGCCGCTGAAGGGCGCGCGGGTCGACATCTGGCACTGCGACGCGCAAGGGATCTATTCCGGCTACGAAGGCCAGGGCGACGACCACAAGACCGCCGCCAAGGGCCAGACCTTCCTGCGCGGGGCCCAGATCAGCGACGGCGCCGGCAAGGTCGCCTTCAAGACCATCTGGCCGGGCTGGTACGAGGGCCGCACCCCGCACATACACATAAAGGCGCACCTGGACGCCCGCACCGTGCTGACGGCGCAGCTGTTCGTTCCGGACGCCCTGTCGGAATACCTCTACGAGAACGTCCCGGCCTACAAGCGCCCCCGCCGGCGCGACACCTTCAACCGCCACGACGGCATCGCCCTGCAGGGCGGCGAGGCGATGGTGGCCAGCGTCAAGGAAGGCAAGGACGGCTACGTTCTGGCCCTGGTGCTGGGCGTCGACCCGGCCGCCGACTGGAAGGACGACGCCGGCATGGGCGGCCCCGGCGGCGGTCCGGGCGGTCCGCCGCCGAACGGCATGGGTCCGCCTCCGGGCGGGATGGGTCCTCCCCCCGGCGGCATGAACGGCCGCCCGCCCGGTCCGCCGCCCGGCGGCTTCCCCAATGGCCAGCAAGGCGGCTCTCCGCCCGACGGCATGGGCGGTCCGCCGCACCACGAGACCCTGACCGGCGAAGCGCGGCTCAAGGCCATCGTGCCGGGAATCTGACGGGTCGGACTTACCGACGCCTCCTTGCTCCTCCCTCGCTTTAGCGGGGGAGGAGAAGTACAGCTTCCCCTTCTCTCCTCCACACGCCATCCTCCCCTTCAAACGGCCGTTCGCGCCAAGAGGGTGGAAATGAGCAAGACGATCTGGGCCGCGCTGGCGGTCTCCCTGGGCCTGGCCGGCGCGGCCTGCGCCCAGCCGGCCGACCCGCCGCCGAAGAACGACTACACCCAGGACGCCGCCTGGCTGTGCCGCCCCGGCCGGGCCGACGCCTGCGCCCAGGACCAGACGGCCACCATCGTCGCCGCCGACGGCTCGACGACGGTCGAGCCGTTCAAGGCCGATCCCAAGGCCCCGATCGACTGCTTCTACGTCTATCCGACGGTGTCGACCGACCCCGGCGGCAACAGCGACATGACCATCGACCCGGCCGAGACCATCGTCGCCGAGCAGCAGTTCGCCCGCTTCGGCCAGGCCTGCCGGACCTTCGCGCCGATGTACCGGCAGGTGACCCTGGCGGCCCTGCGCCAGGTGATGCGCGGTCAGGCCTCGCCCGGCGACGAGAACCTGGCCTACGGCGACGTGCTCGACGCCTGGAAGGACTATCTGGCCCGCGACAACCACGGCCGCGGCGTCGTGCTGATCGGCCATTCGCAGGGCTCGCGCGTGCTGCTGCGGCTGCTGGCCGAGGAGATCGACGGCAAGCCGGCGCAGAAGCAGCTGGTCTCGGCCCTGATCATCGGCATGAACACGATGATCGACCCGGCGACCGACGCCTACGGCTCGATCAAGATGTGCCGCAAGCCGGGCCAGACCGACTGCATCGTCTCCTACGTGTCGTTCCGCGCCGCAAGTCCGCCCGAGCCGCCGGCCTTCTTCGGCAAGGCCGAGGGCGCCAAGCGCGCCGCCTGCGTGAACCCCGCGGCCCTGGCCGGCGGCGAGGCGCCGCTGCACAGCTATTTCAGCGACCGCAGCATCGCCGGCGCGCCGCGCAAGACGCCGTGGGTGAAGGGCCAGGACCTGACCACGACCTTCGTCGCCACGCCCGGCCTGGTCTCCGCGCAATGCGCCGCGAACGGCCCCTACGACTATCTGGCGATCAAGGTCCACGGCGACCCGGCCGACCCGCGCGCCGACGACATCCCCGGCGACCTGCTGGTCATGGGCATGCCGCTGAAGGCCTGGGGCCTGCATCTGGCCGACGTGAACCTGGCGATGGGCGACCTGGTGGCGCTGGTCGAGGCGCAGGGGAAGGGCTGGAAGTGACTTAGGGAACCTCCCCCTGTGGGGGAGGCGGCCGCAGGCCGGTGGGGGGCCGTTTTCAGCTGCCGAGAAGCCGGCCGCTTCGCGACCAACTCCCCCCACCGATCGCTGCGCGATCACCTCCCCCACAGGGGGAGGTTCCTCATGGCTCGACCTACTTCCCCGTCACGCCCTTGAAGATCCCCATCCCGAGGACCAGCACGACGAGAAAGACCACCAGGAACAGGAAGAACAGGATCTTGGCGATCCCGGCCGCGGCGCCCGCGACGCCGGTGAAGCCCAGGGCGCCGGCGACGATGGCGACGAGGGCGAAGATCAGGGCCCATTTCAGCATGGGTAAGCTCCTTGCACTTGGCCTGCTTCGCGCAGGCTTCACCAGATCAACGTCGCCTTGGCGCGCGTCGTTCCTTGTCTTCGCGGGCCCGCGCCGCTAACTCCAAAGCCATGGCCTCCAAGCCCGAAAACCCGACCGAACCCTTCAAGCGCGCCCTGGCGCACGCGGCCCGCTCGCTCGCCGAGACGCCGGACCTCGAGATCGTGTTTTCCGGCGAGTCGCCGGGCCTGGTCGGCAAGCGCGCCGTGCTGCCGCATCCGCCGCGCGACCTGTCCGGCCCCGAGGCCGCCCGCCTGCGCGGCATGGCCGACCAGATCGCCCTGCGCCTGGCCCATCACGACCCGATGACCCACGCCCGCTCGCGTCCGGCCGCGCCCGACGCCCAGGCGATCTACGAGTCGCTGGAGCAGGCCCGCATCGAGGCCATCGGCGCCAATGCCCTGGGCGGGGTGCGCGCCAACCTGACGACCGTTCTGGAAACCCGGCTGGAGAAGCAGGGCCTGACCCGCGCGGTGGCCTTCGACCAGCAGTCGGCCCCGATGGCCGAGATCCTGGGCCTGATGGCCCGCGAGCGCCTGACCGGCGACGCCCCGCCCGACGGCGCGAAAGCCCTGGTCAACATCCTGCGCGCCGAGATCGAGGCCAAGGCCGGCAAGGACCTCGACCGCCTGGCCGCGGCCATGAACGACCAGGCCGCCTTCGCCAAGGTCACCCGCCAGATCCTGCGCGACCTGGACCTGGGCGACGACGTCAACGACGCCACCGAGTCGTCCGACGAGGACGAGGGCGAGGACGACAAGCCGGCCGACGCCCCCGACGACGACCAGGGCGAGGGCGAAGGCGAGCAGCCCGACGGCTCCTCGCAGCAGGAGAGCGAGGCCTCCGACCGCGAAAGCCAGGCCGGCGACGAGGAGATCGTCCACTCCGAGCAGGAAGGCGAACCCGAGGACAGCGACGAGGCGCCCGACATGGGCGACGGCGCCAAGCCGGCCCGTCCCGATCCGTCGGCCGATCCGGGCGGCGAGCCGGCCTACAAGGTGTTCACCACGGCCTATGACGAGGTGGTCTCGGCCGAGGAGCTGTGCGATCCGGACGAGCTGACGCGCCTTCGGGCCTATCTCGACCAGCAGCTTTCGGCGCTTTCCAGCGTCGTCTCGCGCCTGGCCAACAAGCTGCAGCGCCGCCTGCTGGCCCAGCAGAACCGCGCCTGGACCTTCGATCTCGAGGAAGGGATGCTCGACGTCGCCCGCCTGACGCGGGTGATCATCGACCCCACCGCCCCGCTCTCCTTCAAGCAGGAGGAGGACCAGGAGTTCCGCGACACGGTCGTGACCCTGCTGATCGACAATTCCGGTTCGATGCGCGGCCGCCCGATCATGGTCGCCGCCGTCTGCGCCGACATCCTGGCCCGCACGCTGGAGCGCTGCGGCGTCAAGACCGAGGTGCTGGGCTTCACCACCCGCGCCTGGAAGGGCGGCACCAGCCGCGACGAGTGGATCAAGGCCGGCAAGCCGCCCTCGCCCGGCCGCCTGAACGACCTGCGCCACATCGTCTACAAGGCCGCCGACGCGCCTTGGAGAAGGGCTCGCAAGAACCTCGGCCTGATGATGCGCGAGGGCCTCCTGAAGGAGAACATCGACGGCGAGGCGCTGATGTGGGCGCACCAGCGCATCATCAACCGGCCCGAACAGCGCCGCATTCTGATGGTGATTTCCGACGGCGCGCCGGTGGACGACTCCACCCTGAGCGTGAACTCGGGCCACTATCTGGAGCGGCATTTGCGGCAGGTCATCGCCGAGATCGAGGGCAAGAGCCCGGTCGAGCTGATCGCCATCGGCATCGGCCACGACGTCACCCGCTATTACCGCCGCGCCGTCACCATCGTCGACGTCGAGCAACTGGGCGGGGTGCTGGTCGAGCAGCTGGCCGCCCTGTTCGACGAGGAGCCGCGCACCGCCGTCCGCGCGCGCGGCCTTCTGCCGCCGCCGCCGACCGTCGTGCCCCAGGCCCCCAAGAGCGCCCGCAAGGTTCCGGCGTGATCGGACTGCGCGGACTGCTCGTCCTGGGCCTGGCCGGCGGCATGCTGGCCCAGTGCGGCGAAAAACCCGCCCCGCCGCCCGTCGTCATCCCGGCCGCGCCGGTCAAGGTCGGGCCGGAGATCGGCCTGACCGTCACGCCCGTGCCGCTGAACGCCTCGGATCCCAGCCAGACGGCCGTCGGCCATTTCGTCTACGCCGGCGGGATCGCCGTCACGAGCGCCGACACCAGCCGGCTGCACGGCCTGTCGGACCTGATCCTGACCGACGGCGGCGGCGTCGAGGCCGTCAGCGACGACGGCGACCGCTTTTCGGCCCGGCTGCAGCTGGACCCGGCCGGCCGCCTGGTCGGCCTGACCGACGGCAAGCTCTCGTTCCTGCCCGGCCTCGACGGCCAGGGCCTGAGCGGCAAGACCGAGGGCGACGCCGAGGGCCTGACCCGCCTGGCCAACGGCGAGCGCCTGGTCAGCTTCGAGCGCGATCACCGCATCTGGCGCTACGCGGTCGGCGCCGACGGCCAGTGGAGCCGTCCCGCCGTCGCCCCCAAGCCCGCCACCGTCTTCCCCGACAACGAGGGCATGGAGGCGCTGACCGCCTATCCGGCCGCCGGCCCCGACGCCTATCTCGTCGGCGGCGAGGAGGGCGAGGTCTGGCTGTGCCGGCTGTCGAGCAGCTGCCAGCCGATCCCCCCGCAGTCGCCGGTGGACTTCACCTGGGGCCTGTCGGGCTTCACCGCGTTCGGCGGCAAGGCCCTGGCCACCCTGCACCGCGCCTACGATCCCGTCCGCGGCTGGCGCGCCCAGGTGCGCTTCATCGCCGACCCGATGACGCCGGCGGCCAAGCAGTACCCGCTGGCCAGCCTGACCCTGGACGGCCCGCTGACCCGCGACAACTTCGAGGGGATCGCCCTGGCCGCCGGCCCGAACGGCGCGACGCGGGTCTATCTGCTGTCGGACGACAACGGCGGCGCGATGAACCAGCGGACCCTGTTGCTGGCTTTCGACTGGACCCCGCCGCCGCCTCCGCCGCCGGCCCCGCCCCCTCCGGCCCGCAAGAAGCGCCGCTGAGCCCGGTCCGGAGCCTTGCGAAGGCCGTGGCGCGCCCATAGGGTCGATCCATGCGATGGAGCCCGTCGAAATTGCCCCTGCTGGCCCTGCCGATCCTGGTGGGGCAGTTCCTGTGGGACGTGACGGACGACGGATTCGATGCGGCCGCGCACCATTTCCCCATGCGCCTGCTGGTGATGGGCGCGCTCGTCGCCGTCATCTGCCTGGCGGGCTGGGCCATCGGCCGCCGCAAGCGCCGCCTCCGCTAGCTCCCTGCCCGAACGGCCCGTCGTGCCGCGCGATTGCTGCATCGCAAAAGGACGTTCCCGCCGATCGCCGAAAGTCGGGTCCAGCCTCTCACATTGAGATGACGATTGGGGATAATTTCACCTGAAACTAATGGGTTTTGGGGTGCTCATTTGCCGTACATCATGCCTTTCAGGCATACAGCGTTCGTGAGCGTCGCAAAAATTTGACGCTCGAAGTCAAAAATTCGCTTGGAATGACAGCGTTGTCACTGTATTTAGATCGTGACGGCATGAGCAGGCGAGATCCGGACGGCCGTCAGAGGAACGCATCGGGAGGAGGTTGACCCCCAACCCCCTTTCCGGAATCAAGACTATGCAACGTGTGTTTGTTCTGGCCGCTTCGGCCATCGCTCTCCTGAGCGCCCCCGCCGCTTTCGCCGGCGAAGTCACCGTGAAGGTCGCCGGCCGCACCACCGCCGCCGTGCACGCCGACATCGTCAAGGCCGCCACCTCGGTGTGCAAGGAAGACAACAGCTCGACCACCTACGGCGCTGACGTCCTGCCCTACTGCATCCGCGACGTGACCCGCGCCGCCGTCGAAAAGGTCGGCAGCCCGACCCTGACCGCCTACGACAAGACCCAATGGCGCCCGAACGGTCTGATCAAGACCGCCGCGGCCCGCTAAGCGCCCCAAGCGCGAGCCCATCGGGACCAGAGCCCGCGGAGCCCAGCTCCGCGGGCTTTTGCTTGTCCGTAAAATCCGTATGACGCGCCCGCGCTGACACCGGTAACAAGCGCGTAAAATCAAAGACTTCCCTCACCGGTTGCGCGAATATGACTGTTGATAACTGAACAGCGATGAGCTACAGATTCACTCCGACGGCAGAGCGGGCGAGATCCTGGACCAGCCGTCGGAGGACACGTCGGGAAGCGGTCGCCCTGAACCGCGCGCCGCAAGCGCCGCCCGACCTGGAATCCGTCCGATGATCCGCTCCGCCGCTCTCGCTCTCTCCGCCCTGGCCCTGCTGGCCGCCGCTCCGGCCGGCGCCGCCGAAGTCCGCGTCAAGGTCGCCGGCCGCGCCGCCGCCGACGTCCGCGCCGACATCGTCAAGGCCGCCTCGACCGTCTGCTGGCAGGACGTCCGCGGCGAGTCGCTGGCCATGTACCTGTACCCGGCCTGCGTCCGCTCGTCGGTCAACGACGCCGTGGCCAAGCTCGGCAACGCCGAACTGAGCGCCTACAACACCGCCAACCCGGCCAAGGCCCTGGAACTGGCCGCCCGCTAAGGCGAGCGCCCTTTCCGGCCTTCAAGAGCCGCCGTCGCCCCGCGACGGCGGCTTTTTGCTGGGCGATCGGCGAGCAGCGCGTCCTTCGAGGCCCGCTACGCGGGCGCCTCAGGATGAGGAATTCAGTGCGGCAGCGTCCTCTTCCCGAGGTGCGAGGCGAAAGCCGAGCCTCGAAGGACGCACGGCCCGCGACACGCAAACCCCAAACGCGAAAAAGCCCGCCGAGCGAACTCGGCGGGCTTTTCGTATCGGCCCCGGAGGACCGAAAGGCTTAGGCGGCTTGCGCGGCGGCCTTGGCCTTGGCCTTGACCTGGGCCTTGATCTTCAGGGCGCGCGGCGACAGCTGCTCGTCCTTGGCGCCCAGCAGGAACACGTCCAGGCCGCCCTTGAAGTCGAGGGTGCGCAGGGCAGCGTTGCTGATGCGCAGCTTGAAGGTCTGACCCAGCGATTCCGACTGCAGCGAAGCAGGCGACAGAGCCGGCAGGAAGCGGCGCTTGGTCTTGATGTTCGAGTGGCTCACGTTGTGGCCGATCATCGGACCGACGCCCGTGAGTTCGCAACGGCGCGACATGACGAGTACCTTGGGCTAGGCGAAGCCTAAGGCCCCGCGAACATAATGTCAGGCGCGCATCCGAACTTACGTCCGCCGCGCGAGAGGGGGCGATATAGGCGATGGAGGCTCTGGGAGTCAAGGCGGCAAAGCCCTGACGCTCGCCATCACGCCGCCTTCAAGCGCGGTTCATCTGATACGCTCTATATGCACGGCCATGAAGGAGTTCGATCGCATGCGTCTCACCGCCCTCGCCGCCACCGCCCTCGCCGCGACCGCAGCCGCCCTGGCCGTGGGATTCGCCGCGACCGCCCCGGCGAAGGCCGCCGCGCCGAAGACGACGATTCTGCCCGGCCACTGGGAATACAGCTACCGCATCGGCATCATCCCGGTCGGCAGCGAGGACAAGTGCATCAAGCAGGCCGACGCCGCCCAGTTCTCCAAGGGCATCTGCACCCGCCGCTACAAGTGCGAGTACACGACCAACCAGGTCGACGACGGCAAGATCGCGCTGAAGGGCACGTGGACCGACAAGAAGGGCCGCGCGGCCCCGGTGAACGCCAAGGGCAGCTACACGCCCGAGAGCTTCAAGCTGGACATCAAGCTGAAGACGGTCGACGGCCTGCCGCTGGCCGGCGTCATGAACGCCAAGCGCCTGTCGGCCACCTGCCCGGCGGACGTGAAATAGGCCGCGCGCGGAGCGCCTCAGGGAACGGCGTTGTGGTTAATCGGCGTTAAGCTACAATAGCTTGTAGGGAACAAATCCCGAATCGGACCGAGTCAGCGATTCGGTCCTGATTCGTTTCGCGCGCGTTCCCGCCGATCAAGCCTTGCCGTTAACTTGGCTGTGGGCGCGCCGCACTTACCCCCAACAAAGCCTCGCGCCGAAAGCCGCCGCCGCAACCACGGGGCGCGGCGGCGCCCGACTCGCCCATCGCGATTGACAGCCACGCCCCTCCGACAGAGCCTTTAGGCAAGCCGATGGATCGGCG
>JASGDR010000541.1:0-12027 GCA_047607095.1 Caulobacter sp. | reverse complement strand
ATCGATACACTCTGATAGCTGGAGGAAGTCCCTTGTTTAGGTCTTTCTTTACTACCGGAATTAAGCCGCTGTTATTTCCCGGCGCCTATATTCCTCATCAACAGTGATGGTTGTGGGAAAGGCGTAAAGCCATGTTGCAGCAGCAGCGCACGAACAGCCGGGGTGAAAAGTACGTCATCGGTCCGACCGGTGCGCCTCTTACCCTGTCGGATCTGCCGCCTCCGGAAACCCAGCGTTGGGTGATCCGGCGTAAGGCCGAGGTGGTCGCCGCCGTCCGCGGTGGTCTCCTCTCGCTCGACGAGGCGTGCGATCGTTACAAGCTGACCAACGAGGAATTCCTCGCCTGGCAGCAGTCGATCGATCGGCACGGTCTGGCGGGTCTGCGGACCACCCGGCTTCAGCAGTACCGCTAAACGGCGGAAAAACTGAAAGGGCGCGAGGAGTTATGCTCCACGAAGCGCCCGAACGGTCTGTTCAGCGGCCGCGTCCCCCAGGGCGCGGCCGCGACCATTTGGCGCCTTCGCCATCCTCTTCCCGCCCCAAATCTAAAGTCGGCGTTAACCATCGACTGGGTAAATCCTGCCTAGCGACGGCGGATTTCCATCCGTCTCGTTTGCGCCCCGTTCGGACGCAGTTTGAGGGACAGGCCCAGTGGATAAATTCCTGAGCGCGATTCAGAGGTTCGGCGTCGGTCGTCTGGCCGCCCTGGCGGGCGTCGCCGTCGGCTCGATCGCCGTGCTGGCCGCGGTCGTCATGATGCTGGGCAAGCAGCCGAGCGAGCTGCTGTACTCGAACCTCGACCTCAAGGAAGCCTCGGCCGTCACCCAGGCGCTGGACCAGGCCGGCATCAAGTACGAGGCCAAGGGCGACGGCTCGACCATCATGGTCGCCCGCGACAAGGTCAATTCCGCCCGCCTGCTGGTTTCGGGCAAGGGCCTCGTGACCTCGGGCTCGATCGGCTACGAGATCTTCGACAACGCCAACGCCCTGGGCCAGACCGACTTCGTCCAGCAGCTGAACCGCCAGCGCGCCCTGCAGGGCGAGCTGGAGCGCACCATCCGCGGCTGGCAGGGCGTGCGCGACGTCCGCGTCCACCTGGTCATGCCCAAGCGTCAGCTGTTCGAGGAAGACGCCGAGCAGCCTTCGGCCGCCGTCACCGTCGGCACCGCCGGCCGCGAACCGTCGGCCGAAATGGTCAACGCCATCCAGAACCTCGTCGCCGGCTCGGTCCCGGGCATGAAGGGCGAACGCGTCAACGTCATCGACGAGCGCGGCAAGACGCTGTCGGCCGGCGGCGACGAGAGCCTGGCCGGCAAGCTGGCCCAGGACCGCAAGTCGGAAGCCGAGGCCCGCATCACCAAGAGCGTCAAGGAAATGCTCGACGGCGTGCTGGGCCCGGGCAAGGCCCGCGTCACGGTCACCGCCGACCTCGACCTGAACCGCATCACCACCCAGGAGAAGCGCTACGATCCGGACGGCCAGGTCGTCCTGTCGGAAAGCACCAGCGCCAACAACGCCTCCGAGACCAAGAACGAAGACAACAGCGGCGTCACCGCCACCCAGAACATCCCGGGCGGCCAGCCCGGCGGCATGCAGCCCGTCGGCTCGACCTCGGGCGGCAACGAGACGACCACCAACTACCAGAACTCCGAGACCGTCCGCACCGAAGTGGTCGAGCCGGGCTCGATGAAGAAGGTGGCCGTGGCCGTGGCCGTGGACGGGATCACCGCCGCTCCGGGCAAGGACGGCAAGCCGGGCGCCTACACCCCGCGCTCCGCCGAGGAGATCGCCCAGATCGAAGAGCTGGTGAAGACCGCCATCGGCTACGACGCGGCCCGCGGCGACCAGGTGAAGGTGACCAACATCCGCTTCCCCACCGCCGAGGACCAGGGTCTGACCGACCAGGGCCTGCTGTCGGGCTTCGACAAGAACGACCTGATGCGCGTGGCCGAGATCGGCGTGCTGGCGGTCGTCGCCCTGCTGATCCTGCTGTTCGCGGTGCGTCCGTTCCTCAAGAGCCTGAGCCAGCCGGCCGGCGCCCACCCGATCCAGATGGCTCTGGGGCACGACGGCGCTCCGGCCGTGACCCGCCTGGTCACGCTGTCGGACGGCACCACCCAGCAGGTCGTCGTCGACCAGTCGGGCGAGCCGATCGCCATCGCCGGCCCGACCAGCGACATCGACCAGCGTATCGACATCGCCAAGATCGAGGGTCAGGTTAAGGCCTCGTCGATCAAGCGCGTCTCGGAGTTCGTCGAGAAGCACCCCGAAGAGTCGGTCGCGATCCTGCGCAACTGGCTGCACGAGTCGGAGTGACGGAATGAAGGCGGCCGTCAACGACATCTCCAAGCTGGCCGGGCCCGAAAAGGCGGCCATCGTCCTGCTCGCGCTGGGCGAAGAGCACACGCGCATCTGGGAAGCCCTGGACGACGAGGAGATCAAGGAAGTCTCCCAGGCCATGGCCAGCCTCGGCACGGTCTCGGCCTCGGTGGTGGAAGAGCTGCTGGTCGAGTTCGTCTCGGGCATGAGCTCGACCGGCGCGATCATGGGCTCCTACGAGCAGACCCAGCGCCTGCTGGCGTCGTTCATGCCGCAGGAGAAGGTCGACGCCCTGATGGAAGAGATCCGCGGTCCGGCGGGTCGAACCATGTGGGACAAGCTCGGCAACGTGAACGAGGCCGTGCTCGCCAACTACCTGAAGAACGAATACCCGCAGACCGTCGCCGTCGTGCTGTCTAAGGTGAAGAGCGACCACGCCGCCCGCGTGCTGGCCTGCCTGCCGGAAGACTTCGCGCTGGAATGCGTCACCCGCATGCTGCGCATGGAGCCGGTGCAGCGCGAAATCCTCGACAAGATCGAGCAGACCCTGCGGATCGAGTTCATGTCGAACCTGGCGCGCACCTCCAAGCGCGACAGCCACGAGATGATGGCCGAGATCTTCAACAACTTCGATCGCCAGACCGAAGCCCGCTTCATCGCCGCCCTGGAAGAGCGCAACCGCGAGGCGGCCGAGCGCATCCGGGCCCTGATGTTCGTGTTCGAGGACCTGTCGAAGCTGGATCCGGGCGGCGTGCAGACCCTGCTGCGCGCCACCGGCAAGGAGCAACTGGCCCTAGCCCTGAAGGGCGCCTCGGACAAGCTGCGCGAGATGTTCTTCTCCAACATGTCCGAACGCGCCTCGAAGATCATGCGCGAGGACATGGAGAGCATGGGTCCGGTGCGTCTGAAGGACGTCGACCAGGCCCAGGTCGCCATGGTCCAGATCGCCAAGGACCTCGCGGCCAAGGGCGAGATCATGCTGGCCGGTTCGGGCAGCGACGACGAGCTGATCTACTGAGGCGCGCGGGATGACCAACGGAACCTATCAGCGCTTCGCCTTCGACACGGTCTTCGACGACCGCGGCGGGGTGGCCTACGAGGCCCCCAAGGTGAAGAAGGCCTTCACCCTCGAGGAAGTCGAGGCCGCCAAGGCCGAGGCCTTCGCGCAGGGGGAGCGTTCAGCCGTGGCCCGCGCCGAGCAGGAGGCGACCCAGGCCCTGAACGCGATCGCCCACGCCGTGCACGGCGCGATGTCGACCCTGGCCGCCGTCGCCCACGAGCACCGCGAAAGCTCGGCCCGCCTGGCCCTGGCCTGCGCCAACAAGATCGCCGACGCGGCGCTGGACCAGTTCCCCGAGGCCCCGGCCTCGGCGGCCCTGCTGGCCCTGGCCCGCGAGGTCGAAGCCCAGCCCAAGCTCAGCGTGCGGGTCGCCCCGCACCTGGTCGAGCGCACCCAGGCGGCCCTGGAGCAGACGGCCCAGGCCATCGGCTATCCCGGCCAGATCACCGCCCGCGCCGACGGCGCCCAACCGCCCGCCGCCTTCGTCCTCGACTGGGGCGACGGCCGGGCGGCCTTCAATCCCGACGAGGCGGCGCAACGCGTCGCCGAGGCCCTGGACGCCGCCATCGCGGCCGAAGGGCTGCACGCCGAACCCCTGCTTCCCTCTGAAGGCTGACAGCCATGTCCGACGACCTGACCCTGAACGACTTCAACGGCGGCATGCTCGCCTCGGAGATCCCGGTCGAGCTGAGCGACAAGATCGCCTCCGACCTGGCGCCGGTGTTCGACGTGCCGGTGAACATCTCGGCGGTGCTCGGCCGCTCGAACATGTCGGTGGCGCAGCTGCTGCAGCTGCAGGCCGGCTCGATCCTCGAGCTCGACCGCAAGGTCGGCGAGGCGATCGACATCTACGTCAACAACCGCCTGGTCGCCCGGGGCGAGGTCGTCGTCGTCGACGAGCGCCTGGGCGTGACCATGACGGAAATCATCAAGGACGGCGACGCCGCGGGCTAAGCCCCGGCCCGCCGAACACCGAAGTCCGCGCCCCTTCGAAAAAGGGGCGAAGCAGTAGAAGATCGGTCCTGAAGGGCCGCCCGGAGACAAGACAATGCGCCTCTTGGTCGTTGGTAAACTGAACGGTCAGCTCTCGGTCGCCGTGAAGATGGCGATGAACGCGGGGGCCAAGGTCTCGCACGTCGAGACCACGGAACAGGCGACCAACGCGCTGCGGGCCGGGCAGGGCGCCGACCTGATGATGGTCGACTACGGCCTCGACATCGCCGGCCTGATCGCCGCCAACGAGGCCGAGCGGATCCGGGTGCCGGTGGTGGCCTGCGGCGTCGACGCCGACCCGATGCGCGCGGCCGGCGCCATCAAGGCCGGGGCCAAGGAATTCATCCCGCTGCCGCCGGACGCCGAGCTGATCGCCGCCGTCCTGGCCGCGGTGACCGACGACAACCGCCCGATGATCGCCCGCGACCCCAACATGGAGCAGGTGATCCGCCTGGCCGACCAGGTCGCCCCGTCCGACGCCTCGATCCTGATCACCGGCGAGAGCGGTTCGGGTAAGGAAGTGATGGCCCGTCACGTCCACGCCAAGTCGCGTCGGGCCAAGGCGCCGTTCATCAGCGTCAACTGCGCCGCCATCCCCGAGAACCTGCTGGAAAGCGAGCTGTTCGGCCACGAGAAGGGGGCCTTCACCGGCGCCCTGGCCCGCCGCATCGGCAAGTTCGAGGAAGCCAACGGCGGCACCCTGCTGCTCGACGAAATCTCGGAAATGGACGTGCGCCTGCAGGCCAAGCTGCTGCGCGCCATCCAGGAGCGCGAGATCGACCGCGTCGGCGGCACCAAGCCGGTGAAGGTCGACATCCGCATCCTCGCCACCAGCAACCGCAACCTCGCCGAGGCGGTGAAGGAAGGCGTGTTCCGCGAAGACCTGCTCTACCGCCTGAACGTCGTGAACCTGGCGCTGCCGCCGCTGCGCGAACGCCCGGGCGACATCATCAATCTGTGCGAGCACTTCGTGAAGAAGTACTCGGCCGCCAACGGCATCGACCTCAAGCCGATCTCGGCCGAGGCCAAGCGCCGCCTGATCGCCCATCGCTGGCCGGGCAACGTGCGCGAGCTGGAAAACGCCATGCACCGCGCGGTGCTGCTGTCGACCGGCGCCGAGATCGAGGAATTCGCCATCCGCCTGCCGGACGGCCAGCCCCTGGCTCCGGCTCCTGACGCGGCCGTGGCTCGCGGCGCCTCGATGGCGGCGGCCGAAGCCGTCGCCGCCGCGGCGGTGACCCGGAGCTTCGTCGGCCAGACCGTGGCCGAGATGGAGCAGACCCTGATCATCGACACCCTGGAGCACTGCCTGGGCAACCGCACCCACGCGGCGAACATCCTGGGCATCTCGATCCGCACCCTGCGCAACAAGCTCAAGGAATACGGCGACGCCGGCGTCAACGTGCCGCCCCCGCAGGGCGGTGTGGGCGCGGCCGCCTAAACCTCAGGTGAAGAACGCCGTTCGGCGCCCGCGACGATCGGTCCGGCGCCGAACATGGCTAATTTCGATTAAGGAGATGGCGGCCCGGTCCAAATCGCTTCAAGCGGGACCGGGTTGATCGCAAACAGCAGCAAGGCTTTTCATGGCTGACGCCGCCGCCCCCAAGGCCGCAACCTCGATCCCCAGCGCCAAGTCGCTGTGGGAGGGGATCCTGCGCGGCGAGATGGGTCTGGCCCTGGGCGTCGTCGGCATCATCGTGCTGCTGATCCTGCCCGTGCCGCCGTTCCTGCTGGACGTGCTGCTGGCCGTGTCGCTGACCGGCTCGGTGCTGATCCTGATGACCGCGGTGCTGATCAAGAAGCCGCTGG
Organism: Caulobacter sp.; assembly: GCA_047607095.1. GTDB lineage: Bacteria > Pseudomonadota > Alphaproteobacteria > Caulobacterales > Caulobacteraceae > Caulobacter. The sequence goes on along the minus strand of JASGDR010000541.1, from coordinate 5,846 downwards.
AATTCACCTCGTTCCCGACCGTGCTGCTGGTCGCGACGCTCTATCGCCTCGGCCTCAACATCGCCTCGACCCGCCTGATCCTGGGCAACGGCCACGAGGGCGGCCACGGCGCCGGCGCGGTCATCGCCGCCTTCGGCAACCTGATGATGCAGGGCAACTTCGTCATCGGCGTGATCGTGTTCATCATCCTGGTGGTGGTGAACTTCATGGTCGTGACCAAGGGTTCGGGCCGTATCGCCGAAGTGGCCGCCCGCTTCACCCTGGACGCCATGCCCGGCAAGCAGATGGCCATCGACGCCGACCTGTCGACCGGCCTGATCGACCAGGACACCGCCAAGATCCGCCGCAAGGAGCTGGAGCAGGAATCGACCTTCTTCGGCGCCATGGACGGCGCCAGCAAGTTCGTGAAGGGCGACGCCGTCGCCGGCCTGATCATCACCGGCATCAACATCGTCGGCGGCATCCTGATCGGCGTCGTGCAGCACAAGGTGCCGATCGGCGAGGCGGCCTCGACCTACACCCTGATGACCATCGGCGACGGCCTGGTCAGCCAGATCCCGGCCCTGATCATCTCGATCGCCGCCGGTCTGGTCGTGTCCAAGGCCGGGGTCGAAGGCAGCGCCGACAAGGCCCTGACCACGCAGCTGGCCATGAACCCGGTCGCCCTGGGCATGGTGTCGGCCTCGTCGGGCGTGATCGCCCTGATCCCGGGCATGCCGCTGATCCCGTTCGCGGCCCTGGCGGTCGGCGCGGGCTTCCTGGCCTATCGCCGCGCCCAGCAGGCCAAGCTGGCTCCGGCCAAGGAGGCCGCCGCCGCGGCGGCCGCCGCGGCCGCCTCCGCTCCGGCCGAGCCGGAAGAGGAGCCGATCAGCGCGGCTCTCGCCATCGACGACGTCAAGATCGAGCTGGGCTACGGCCTGCTGACCCTGATCAACGACCTGGAAGGTCGTCGCCTGACCGACCAGATCCGCGCCCTGCGCAAGACCCTGGCCACCGAGTTCGGCTTCGTCATGCCGCCCGTGCGGATCCTCGACAACATGCGCCTGGCCAACCAGGGCTACGCCATCCGCATCAAGGAGATGGAAGCGGGCATGGGCGAGGTTCGCCTCGGCCACCTGATGGCGATGGACCCGCGCGGAGGCCAGGTGGAGCTGCCCGGCGAGCACGTGCGCGAACCGGCTTTCGGCCTGCCGGCGACCTGGGTCGCCGACGACCTGCGCGAGGAAGCGACGTTCCGCGGCTACACCGTCGTCGATCCGGCCACCGTGCTGACCACGCACCTGACCGAGATCCTCAAGGAGAACATGGCCGACCTGCTCTCCTACGCCGAGGTGCAGAAGCTCCTGAAGGAGCTGCCGGAGAACCAGAAGAAGCTCGTCGACGACCTGATCCCGGGCGTGGTCAACGCCGCCACGATCCAGCGCGTGCTGCAGGCCCTGCTCAAGGAGCGGGTCTCGATCCGCGACCTGCCGCAGATCCTGGAAGGCATCGGCGAGGCCGCCCCGCACACCACCTCCGTCACCCAGCTGGTCGAGCAGGTGCGCGCGCGTCTGGCCCGCCAGCTGTGCTGGGCCAACCGCGGCGACGACGGCGCCCTGCCGATCATCACCCTGTCTGCCGACTGGGAGCAGGCCTTCGCCGACGCCCTGATCGGCCCCGGCGACGACAAGCAGCTGGCCCTGGCCCCCTCGCGTCTGCAGGACTTCATCCGCGGCGTGCGCGACACCTTCGAGCGCGCGGCCCTGCAGGGCGAGCAGCCGGTGCTGCTGACCAGCCCGGCGATCCGACCCTATGTGCGGTCGATCATCGAGCGCTTCCGCGGCCAGACCGTGGTGATGAGCCAGAACGAGATCCACCCCCGCGCCCGTCTGAAGACGGTGGGGATGGTCTAGGGCTGGCCCTAAGGCTTGTTGACCACCGAAACGCCGGGCTTCTCGACGCCGGGGCAGGCGCCCGGGACGTTGCAGTTGTAGGTGATGGTCGTGCAGCCCGCCGTGGCGAGCAGCAGGGCGAGGCAAAGCGTGAGGCGCACGGCCGACTCCATGAATGAGGCGCTTCCTTGCTAGCGCCCCGCCGGCTCGGCCACAACGTGCGAGGCTCCCGCTTGCACTTCCTGGAATAAGTCAGACAAATAGCCTTCGCCGTGGGAACGTCCACGCGTGACGGGAGGACTATCCGATGGGCTTCGACGCCTGGCGCCGCCGATCGCTCGCGGCCTGCGCATCGCTTCTGGCGTTCGGCCTGTCGGGCGCCGCGCCCGCCTGGGCCGCTCCGGCCAGGCAGGTCGAGGTCGTCAAGCGCCTGAAGCCAGGCAAGGCCCCGCCGGTCAAGGCCCAGACCGCCTATCTGCTGGTCTATTTCAAGGACGAGACCCACTCGCTGCACTTCGCGACCTCGCCCGACGGCTACGTCTTCACCGACGTCAACGGCGGCGCGCCGGTGCTGCAGGGGAGGGACGTGGCCGAGCAGAAGGGCCTGCGCGATCCGCACATCGCCCGCGGTCCCGACGGGGCCTTCTATCTGGCGATGACCGACCTGCACATCTTCGCCCAGGAGGAGGGTCTTCGGTCCGACAAATGGGAGCGGCCGGAGAAGGGGTACGGCTGGGGCAACAACCGCGGCCTGATCCTGATGAAGTCGTACGACCTGGTGCACTGGACCCACGCGATCGTGCGGGTCGACAGGCTGTTCCCGCAACTGGGCGACATCGGCTGCGCCTGGGCGCCGGAGACGATCTACGACCCGGAGCGCAAGGCGATGATGGTCTATTTCACGACCCGCGTCGGCGCCGGCCGCAATTACCTCGCCTACGCCTATGCCGATGGGGCCTTCACCACCCTGACGACGGAGCCGAAGCCGCTGCTGGCCCATCCCGATCCGAAGCAGAGCCTGATCGACGGCGATATCACCAAGGTGGGCGATACCTACCACCTGTTCGCGGTGGGCTACGACAAGCCGGCGGGGATCCGCCACACGACGTCGAAGAGCCTGACCGGCGGCTATGTCTACGAACCCGGCAAGATCGACCCCGAGGCCGTGGCGGCCGAGGCGCCCACCCTGTGGCGGCGGACGGGAACGGGCGCCTATGTGCTGATGTACGACGTGTTCGGGGCCAAGCCGAACAACATGGGCTTCTCGGAAACGACCGACTTCGTCCACTACAAGAACCTGGGCCGCTTCAACGACCCGGGCTCGCCGATGAAGGCGACCAACTTCACGAGCCCCAAGCACGGGGCGGTGATCCCGGTGACGCCGGCCGAGGTGGAACGGCTGAAGGCGTGGTTCGCTGGACGGTAAGGGGCGAAAACCTCGTCCTTCGACAGGCTCAGGATGAGGTTTTTCTAACGCCGGGGCCTGCCATGGTCCTCACCCTGAGCTTGTCGAAGGGCGAGGGCCAAGCGCCTTAAGCCCCGAACGCCATGTGATAGGTCACCGCCCCGCGCGGCGGCTTACCCTTGAAGACCAGGCGCTGGAGATAGGGCGAGGACTCCCCGCCATAGGTCAGGGCCTCGTCGGGCTCGAAGCCGAAGCGGGCGTAGTAGAGCGGCGAGCCCAGCAGCACGCAGCCGGCCGCGCCCATGGCCTTCAACTGCTCCAGGCCTTCGCGGATCAGGGCCTGGCCGTGGCCTTCCTTCTGGCGGTCGGGCGCCACCGAGACGGGCCCCAGGCCGTACCAGGCGCCGCCCGAAACCTCGATGTCTACCGGCGAGAAGGCGATGTGGCCGACGATCTGGCCGTCGACCTCGGCCACCAGCGACAGCGACAAGGCCCCGGCCGCCCGAAGCGCGGCGACGATCAGGGCCTCGGTCTGGCTGCTGTAGGGGCGACCCAGGAACGCGGCCGAGGTCACCGCGCCGATGGCGGCGATGTCTTCGGGGCGTTCGGGGCGGATGGTCATGGGAAAAGCCTTACCGCGTCATCCAGGGCTTGGACTTGCCGGTCGGCGCGACGGCGTCGGCCTTGTCGACCTTGCCGCTGGAGGCCTTGGGCCCATGGCCGTGGCGGCCCTGGGCGGCCTTCTTCAGCCGCAGGGCGCGCTGCATCGGGGTTTCGTTCGGCGGAGCGTCGTTGGTGTCGTGCGTCATCGGCGCGCTTTAGCACGCGCCGACGGTGCGCGTCTTGATCAGTGCCCGCCCGAAAGATCCGGATGAGGAATCTTGGCGACGTCGGCGGCCGTCACCGGCTTGGCGTAGGCGTTGCCGAAGTGGGTGCGCACATAGGTGACGACCTCGGCGATCTGGGCGTCGTCCAGCGTGCCCGCGAAGCTGGGCATGCCGCCCTGGCCGCGCACGACCACCATGACCGGATAGGGAGCCGCGGCCATCTTGGGATTGGCGGCCAGGGCCGGAATGGTTCCCGCGCCGGCGCCGCCCTTGGCGTCGGCCATGTGGCAGGCCTGGCAGACGGCCTCGTAGACCTGTTGGCCGGTGACGGGCTTTTGCACGCGCACCACGCCGCCGCCGGTGTCTCCCCCGGCCGGGGCCTGGGCGACGGCGGGGATGGCGCAGGCGAGGGCGGCGGCCAGGCTCGACGCCGCGACGAGGGTAAGGCGGGTCATGCTCAGGCCTCCAGGGCGCGCTTGTGCAGGCGGGTGATGGCGTCCAACGACGAGAGCAGGGCGCCCTCCATCCAGCAGCCGACGTAGGAGGCGTGCTCGCCGGCCAGCACGACGCGCCGGTCCATCGCCACCAGGGTCTGGTAGTGCTCCTTGCGAGTCTCCTCGGTCCAGCGGGCGCAGCAGCCCAGGGTCCAGGGCACGCGGCTCCAGGCCACCGAAGCGCCGTTGGAGAACTCCTTGCGATAGCTGCCGGGGTGCAGGACGGAGCCCTGCTGCAGGGCGACCTCGATCCGCTGCTCCGGCGTCATGCCGGCCAGGCGGTAGGCCCCCATCTCGCGGGCGAAGGCGCCCAGCAGCACCGCCGGTCCGTTCCCGAACAGGTTGTTGTTGGGATAGGAGATCAGGGCGATCTCCTGGTCGGTGAAGCTGTGGCCGCCGTAGATGGAGTCGTCCTCCTCCCAGAAGCGCCGCTTCATCTCCAGGCCGATCTTCACCTGGCCGGAATAGGGCACGGCCTTGATGGCGGCGGCCAGCTCGTCGCTGATCTCGCTTTCGATCTGGCCCAGGATCGAGAGTGGAATAGTGCAAACGCACCAGTCGGCCTTGGCGGTCTCGACCTTGCCGGTGGCGGTGTCCGTCCAGGTGACGCCCACGCCCTTGTCGTCCTGGGCGATCTTGTCGACCTTGGCGTTGTAGGTGATCAGCCCCTCGACCTGCTTGGCGAAGCCCTTGCCGATCATGTCCATGCCGCCCACCGGCTGGAACATGGTGGTCTGCATCTCGTGACCCATGAAGAAGGCCATCGAGGTCCAGACCTGCGGGTCGAGCACGTCGTGCAGGGCGTAGAGGTCGGACGGTATGGGCGCGCCGTCCACGCCGCCGCCGGGCGGGCGGTCGTAGCCGCGATGGGCGGCGCTGCGCAGGTTCTTGGCGTAGCGGTAGTCCTTGTCGAGCATGCCCCAGCCCTTCAGGGCCTCCAGCAGCTTCTCGCGGTCCTCGACCGTGACGGTCTCGTCCAGGGCCTTGGTGTTGATCGACTTGGCCAGCAGCTCGGCGACGTTGCCCTCGAAGTCGGCCGCCGCGGCCTTGAAGCGCACGGGCTTGCCGCCGAACGCGGTCGAGCTGTGGATCCAGGTGTTGTGGTTGAACTGGATGAACGGCTCCAGCGCCACGCCGAACTGCTTGCAGTAGTGCAGCAGGGTGCGGTGGTGGTGCGGGATCCGCCACGGGCCGGGATTGAGGTAGTTGCCGGCCGAGAAGCCGATCTTCTGGGTCGCCCCCCCGAGCT
>JASGDR010000540.1:0-3857 GCA_047607095.1 Caulobacter sp. | reverse complement strand
GGCGCGCGGCGCGGCCGCGGCTCTGCTGCTGGCCGGCGCGCCGGCGGTGCGCATCGTCAACCGCACGGTTTCCAAGGCCCAGGCCGTCGCCGACGCGCTGGGAGACAAGGTCACGGCCGCCGGCGAGGACGCCCTTCCCGCCCTGCTGGCCGACGCCGGCCTGGTGATCAACGCCACCTCGCTGGGCCTGGGCGGCGGCGAAGGTCCGGCCGCCGATCTTTCCCTTACCCCGCAAGGCTGCGTGGTGATGGACATGGTCTACAAGCCGCTGCGCACCGAGTTCCTGCAACGGGCGCAGGCCGCCGGGCGCGCCACCGTGGACGGGCTGGAGATGCTGCTGCTGCAGGCCGTACCGTCGTTCGAGGCCTTTTTCGGCCGGGCGCCGCCGGCCGACGTGGACGTTCGCGCCATCGCCCTGGCGCATCTGGGGATCAAGCCGTGATCATCCTCGGCCTCACCGGCTCCATCGGCATGGGCAAGTCGACCACGGCCAAGATGTTCGAAGCCGAGGGCGCGCCGGTCTACGATTCCGACGCCGCCGTGCATGCGCTCTATTCGGTCGGCGGCGCGGCCGTCGGCCCGGTCGAGACGGCGTTTCCCGGCGTCGTGGTGGACGGCGCGATCGATCGCGCGCGGCTCAGCGCCCAGGTCGTCGGCGATCCGGAGGCGCTGGAGAAGCTGGAGGCCATCGTCCACCCGCTGGTCGGCGCCCATCGCATCGGCTTCTTCGAGAAGGCGCAGGAGCAGGGCCACGACATCGTCGTGCTGGACGTGCCGCTGCTCTACGAGACCGGCGGGCAGAAGAACGTCCACAAGGTGGTGGTGGTCAGCGCGCCGGCCGACATCCAGCGCGAACGCGTGCTGGCCCGGCCCGGCATGACGGCCGAAAAGTTCGAGGCGATCCTCGCCCGCCAGCTGCCCGACGCCGAAAAGCGGGCCCGCGCCGACTTCGTGGTCGATACGGGCCGGGGCCTGGACCACGCCCGCGCCCAGGTGCGCGACATCCTGACCCTGTTGAGAACCCCCGCCTCCGCTTGATGCGGGAGTCGAAGCGGCCCATTGAAGGGCGATGGCCCGGGAAATCATCCTCGACACCGAAACCACCGGCTTCGATCCGAAGACGGGCGACCGCCTGGTGGAAATCGGCTGCATCGAGGTGGTGGACTTCATGCCCACCGGCCGCTCGTTCCACGAATACTGCGACCCGCTGCGCGACATGCCGGCCGAGGCCGAGAAGGTTCACGGCCTGTCGAGCGCCTTCCTGACCGGCAAGCCGAAGTTCCACGAGATCGCCGACAAGTTCCTGGAATTCGTCGGCGACAGCGTCGTCGTGGCCCACAACGCCTCGTTCGACCGCAGCTTCGTCAATTTCGAGCTGGAGAAGTGCGGCCGCCCGCCGCTGCCCGAAGAGCGCTGGGTCGACACCCTGGCCATGGCCAAGAAGCGCTTCCCGGGCATGTACAACTCGCTCGACGCGCTGTGCAAACGCTTCAAGATCAGCCTCGACAGCCGCGACAAGCACGGGGCGCTGATCGACTCCCACCTGCTGGCCGAGGTCTATCTCGAGCTGCAGGGCGGCAAGGAGCGCGCGCTCGAACTGACCCACGCCGTGGCGGTGAACGCGGTCAGCGCCGCTCGCGCCGGCGGCTACGGCGCCCGCCCGCGCCCCCTGCCCTTCCGCTCGACCGAGGCCGAACGGGCGGTGCACGCCGACTGGATCAAATCGAACCTCAAGGACAAGGCCGTCTGGCTGAAGTTCGACCTGCCGGAACTGGCGCCGCCGCCGGCGGCGGAATAGATTCGTTGGACGCCTCAACGTGATCCTCGTCCTTCGACAAGCTCAGGATGAGGATCAATTCAGGCGCCGCGGATCAGTAGAAACCTCACCCTGAGCCTGTCGAAGGGCGAGGTTGCGGGCCTCAGTTCAATCAGATCTTCAAATCCGCCGTCACCGGCGCGTGGTCGCTGGGGCGTTCCCACTCCCGCACGTCGTCGTGCACGCGCGAGGAGACCTTGCCGTCGACGATGGCCGCGTCGCGCAGGCCGGGGCTGGCGAGAATGTGGTCCAGCCGCAGGCCGCGGTTGGACTTGCGGAAATCGGCGGCGCGGTAGCTCCACCAGGAAAACAGCTTTTCCGGCTCCGGCGTCGCCAGGCGCGGCAGGTCCAGCAGGTCCATCGACTTGATGAAGGTCTCGAAGGCTTCGAGCTCGGCCGGGGTATGGCTGACCACCTTCAGCATCTGGCGGTGGCTCCAGACGTCGTTTTCGCCCGGCGCGATGTTGAGGTCGCCGGTGACGATCAGCGGATCCTTCGGGTTACGCTTCTTCAGGGCGGCCGTCAGGGTCTCGTAGAAATCGAGCTTGTGGTCGAACTTCGGGTTGGCGACCCGGTCGGGCAGGTCGCCGCCGGCCGGGATGTAGAAGTTCTGGATCTCGACCCCGGCCACCTTCACCGCCACGCAGCGGGCATGGCCCTCGCGGCAGTTCATCAGGGTCGGCGTGTCCTCGATCGGCAGGCGCGAGGCGATGGCCACGCCGTGCCAGCCCTTTTGCCCGGCGATCTTCAGGTGCGGCAGGCCCATGGCCTCGAAGGCCTCGCGGGGGAATTCCCCTTCCTGGCACTTGATCTCCTGCATGCACAGGACGTCGGGCGCGGTTTCGTCGACGAAGCGGGCGGCCTGTTCGGCGCGCAGGCGGACGGAATTGACGTTCCAGGTGGCGATACGGAGGCGCATGCCGCTCCCCTACCCTCGCCGCGGCCATACCACAAAGAAAAACGCCCGGGCGCACGAGGCGTCCGGGCGAAAGTCAGGTCTCTCATGCCGCCGCCGGGAGGGGATAGATCCGGCACGGTTTGCGAAGAGCGGGTCGGGCGCTCATCGCCATGCGTGATAAAACTGCCACGGCGAAATTTTTAGTTCAAGCGAAAAAGCGCTTCAGACTTGCATGTTGTGAGAATGTCACAAACCGAACCGGTCCAAGCCCTTATCCCGTCGGGTTTTTGCCAACCCTACGGCGAGGATCGATCAGGATGAACAGCTTGGGGTCGATCGCGCCGATCTTCTCCAGGCCCGACAGGCGCACGCGCGTCTGTCCGCCCTTCACGTCGCTGATGGTCCAGCCGATCAGTTCGGGCTCGTTGCTGAAGTTCATCTCCAGGCGGCCCAGAGTCTGGCGGCGGGCGTCCTGGGCGACGATGGTGAAGCCGTCGGCCAGCTTGCGCACGCCGGTGATCTTCACGCCGCGATCCAGGCGCACCTCGCGCGCCAGCAGCAGCGCCAGGGGCGTGCGGCTGAGCGGATAGCTTTCGAAGGTCTTCAGGCGGCTGTCGACGATGTTGACGCTGCCGCCGTTGCTGACCACCAGCAGGCCGCCGGGACCGTCATATTCGAAGCGGGCCTTGCCCGGGCGCTGCAGCCACAGCGTGCCTTGGGTGGTCACGCCGCGCGGATCGGTCTGCACGAAGCGGCCCTTGGCGTTGGTCAGGCTCTGGATATAGGCCGTGGCCTTGGCGATCAGCGCCTTGTCTTCGTCCGACAGCGCCTGGGCGAAAGCGGGCGCGCCGAAAGCGGCGGCCAGCAGGCCCGCGCCGCCGGCGGCGAGCAGGGATCGACGGTTCTGATCGGTCGTCTGGGTCATGCGAACTCCTTCAACTCCACCTTTGCCCTGTGCGCGCGTCGCGGGAAAGGCCATGGCGCGGCCGTTTTCCGGCGCTGCGATGAAGGGCCGTTCAGGTTGGGGCTGGGGAGAACGCCGGCGGGACGGTGGAGGTTGCCCGCCGCGCGGCCCCCTCCGGCCCTCCGGGCCACCTCCCCCAGAGGGGGAGGATCTGCGGCCTCCGATGCTCCCCCTCTGGG
>JASGDR010000539.1:0-2978 GCA_047607095.1 Caulobacter sp. | reverse complement strand
GTCGGCGCCGCTTTCCAGGCCCTGGCGCTCCAGGTCGCTCTCGCGGGCCCCGGTCAGCATCAGCACCGGCAGGGCTCGGGTGCGGCCGTTGAGCCGGATCTGCCGCGACAGCTCTCGTCCGTCCATGCCCGGCAGGTGGAAGTCGGCGACGATCAGGTCGGGCAGCTCGACGTTCAGGTGCTCCAGCGCCGCTTCGCCGCTGGCCGCGCAGGCCACCGAGAAGCCCTCGGCCTCCAGCAGGCCGCGCAGGCGCAGGGCCTGGGTTTCGGAATCTTCGACGACCAGGACCGAGGCGGTCATGCGTCCTCCCTCCGGCGGGCCAGCTGGGCGATGCGCGGGCCGATCAGGTCGAGGCTCAGCACCGCCCGCGCCGCGCCCAGCTTCACGGCGGCGGCGGGCATGCCGTAGACGACGGCGCTGCTCTCGTGTTCTGCGATGGTGAAGCCGCCGGCGGCGCGCAGTTCGGCGAGGCCCTTGGCGCCGTCCTCGCCCATGCCGGTCAGCAAGGCGGCCACGGTTCTGGACCCCACCGACCGCGCCAGCGACTGGAAGAGCACCGTCGCCGAGGGACGCTGGCCGTTGACGGGCGCGGCGCCCGACAGCCGCAGCACCCCGCCCGCGGTCAGGGTCAGGTGGCGGTCTCCGGGGGCGACATAGGCGCGGCCGGCCAGGGCCAGCTCGCCGTCCCTGGCCACCGACACCGGAAGCGGCGACAGCCCGTCCAGCCAGCCGGCGAACCCCTCCATGAAGGCCGCGCCCATGTGCTGGACGATCAGGACCGGGGCGGGGAAGTCGGCGGGCAGGGCGTCCAGCACCCGCGCCAGGGCCGGCGGTCCGCCGGTCGAGGCGGCCAGGGCCAGGTAGCCCAGGTCCTGGAAGTCGGCGGTCGGGATCGGGGGGGCGGCTTCGCGCGGAGCCCGGGCGGATCCGCCGATCGCGCGGCGGCGGATCACCGGCACGCTGCTCATGATGTAGAGCTGGGTGCAGATGGTGTCGGCCAGTTGCTCATAGCCGTCGGTGGCCAGGCCGACCGGCTTTTCCACCACCGTCAGGGCGCCGGCGCGCAGGGCGTTCATCGAGATCTTCAGCGAGGCGTCCTCGACCGCGTCGGCGATGACGACGATCGGGGTTGGGTGGTCGGACATGATCCGCGCCGTGGCCTCCAGCCCGTCCATGCCGGGCAGGCGGATATCCATCGAAATGACGTCCGGCTTGACGCTGCTCAGGCTCGCCAGGGCCTCCTCGGCCGAGGCGACGGCGGCGGCGACGGTCAGGCGCGGATCGCGCTCGACGATGTGGGTCAGAAGGGCCCGCACCACGGTCGAGTCCTCGACGATCATCACCCGCACGGGCTTGCCGGCCCCCTTCACAGCAGCTGTCCGATCGTGGCCAGCAGCTCGCGCTGGTCGAACTTCTGCTTGGTGATGTAGGCCTCGGCGCCCAGATCCAGGCCCCGGCGCACGTCGGCGGCGTCGGCGCGCGAGGTCATCAGGATCACCGGCGTGGCGGAAAGAGCCGCGTCGGCCTTCACCGCCTGCAGCAGCGAGAAGCCGTCCATGCGCGGCATCTCGATGTCGGCCACGACGAGGTCGACCATGGCCTGGCCCGAGCGCAGCAGGTTCAGGGCGTCCAGCCCGTCGACGGCCAGCAGCACGCGATAGCCCTGGGCTTCGAGGATGCTCTTCTCCAGCGTTCGGGTGGTGATGGAGTCGTCGACGACCAGGATGGTGCGGGCCGCTTCGGCCGCGTCGTCGGCCGTCTCGGCGAAGCCCAGGCCGCCGGCCGCCAGGCGCCGCTGGTCGCGCAGCCAGCGGCGGACCAGGGCGTCGGGGTCCAGCGCTAGGGCCGGCGCCTGGTCGTCCAGCTGCACGGCGCCGATCAGCAGTTCGGGATCGAGGTCGTCGGCGTCCAGGTCCTCGACCAGGGCCGAGCGGACGTCGCAAAGAGCGTCGACCGCCAGCGCCAGGTGGCGGCGGCCGTGGCTGAGCAGCACGGCCGAAACCGCGCCGGCGTGGACGGGAACCTCGGCGGCGACGCCGGTCAGCAGGGCGGAAAGCGGAACCATCGGCACGATAACGTCGTCGCCGTCGATGGCGATCCGGGCGGCGGGGTGTCCTTCCACCGTTTCCAGCGCGGTGGCGTCCAGACGCAACAGTCGGCGCACGCCGAGGCTCGGCAGAGCGGCCTGACGCCCCTGCGCCTCGACGAACAGCAGCGACTGGCGGGCGGCCGACAGCGGGGCGGTCAGCACCACCCGCGCGCCCCAAGGGCGGCCCGCGGTCAGGCGCAGGTCGCCGCGCAGGCGCCGCACGGCCTCGGCCACCACCGACAGCCCCATGCCGCGTCCCGACAGGCTGTCGACGCCCTTGGCCGTCGAGACGCCGGGCTGGAACGCCAGGGCCAGCAGTTCTTCCGGCGTCGGGGCCGGAGCGTCGGCGGCGCGGGCGGGCAGCAGGCCCTTGTCGATCGCCGCCGCCTCCAGCTTGTCGAGGTCGGGACCGGGGCCGTCGTCGGCGATCTCGATCCGCAGCCGGCCGCTGGCGGCCGAGACGGCCAGCACCACGGCCAGCCGCTCGGGCTTGCCGGCCGCCGTGCGGGCCTGCGGGCTCTCGCGCCCATGGCTGACGGCGTTGCGCAGCAGGTGCATCACCGGGTCCTTGAGCGCCTGCAGCACCCGGCGGTCGGCGCGGGTTTCCAGGCCGCTTACCCGTACGTCGACGGCCACCCCGGCCTCGCGCGCGATGTCCCTGACCATGGTGGCGAAACCGCCGAACACGGTCTCGGCCGGGGCCTGGCTGATCTGCTCGACCCGGCCGCGCAGATCGCGCAGGCCCTGGTCCAGCGCCCAGCCGGCCCGCACCCGGCGCACCGACAGGTCGGCCAGGGCCCGCGACAGGTTCTTGAGGCCCTGCTCGAAGTCGCGCGCCCGCTCGGCCGCGCCGGCGCCGGAGCGGCTCTCGCGCCAGCCGCGCTCCAGG
>JASGDR010000538.1:0-4763 GCA_047607095.1 Caulobacter sp. | reverse complement strand
CGTCCGCATCGCCGTGCTCGACCGCGGTCCGGGCCTGCCGCAGGCGGCGCTGGCGCGCATCGTCGAGCCGTTCGAGCGCGGCGAGGCCTCGCGCAACCGCGAGGCCGGCGGCGCGGGCCTCGGCCTCGCCATCGTCCAGGCCCTGGCCCGCGCCCACGGCGGCCGTCTGGTGCTGGCCAACCGCGCCGGCGGCGGACTGGAGGCGGCGGTGCTGCTGCCGCTGGCGAAGACCGCGCGCGAGGCCGGCTGAAGGCCGCACCGTTGATACCCAGGCCGGGCCGGGGCAAGCTGCGCCGGATGCGATGCTATTACGTGCTCATTCACGGCCTGCTGGACTGGCGAGACGTCGTTTCCGACGATGCGGAAGACTCCCGGCCGGCCGGGTTCCTATGCCGGCGATACGTGCTCGCCTCGGATCGCCAGAGCGCCGCCGAGAAGGCCTTCAGGAGCGTCCGCGCCGGCCTGGCCGACTGGACCGACGGTCCGAAGATGACCCTCGAGACGGAGGAGATCTCTCCGGCGCCCTTTCACAAGCTGCTGCGCCTGAGGCACGGCGGACACGCCTTCTACGATCAGGAATGAAAGCTGCAGTCAGGAATGAAGGCGCGGCCTTCAGGCCGCTTGGCCAAAGCCGTGCACGGCGTCGCGCAGGTGGCCGAAATTGATCGGCTTGGCCAGCACGGTCACGTCCTCGAAGCCCTTGCGCGGCAGGGCGCCGTAGCCGGTGGCGAAGACGAACGGCACGCCCTTGGCCCGCAGGGCCTCGGCGACCGGAAACACCATCTCGCCGCCGATGTTGATGTCGAGCACCGCGCCGTCCAGCGCCGGCTTGCCGTCGTCGAGATAGGCCAGGGCCTCGCCCACCGCGCCGAACGAGCCCGACACCTCGCAGCCCAGGTCGGTGAGCAGGTCCTCGACCATCATGGCCACCAGGGCCTCGTCCTCGACGATCATGATCCGCCGACCGCTCATGCCGCCGCCAGCCTCTGCGAAAGGGGAGCCCGGAAGGTGAAGACCAGGCCTTCGGGCGCGAAGTCCAGCGTCGCCGCGCCGCCCAGGTCGCGCGACAGGCCGCGCCGGATCAGGCGCGAACCGAAGCCCTCGCCGCCGGGACCGGGCGGGCTGACCGGCGGACCGCCGCGCTCGCGCCACTCCAGGGCGAACGCCGGATCGGCCCCGCCCTCGTTCTCGACCCGCCAGGAGACCGAGACCCGGCCCTCCGGCGCCGACAGCGCCCCGTACTTGGCCGCGTTGACGATCAGTTCGTGCAGGGTCATGTGCACCGCCACCGCCGCCTCGGGCGTGATCTCGATCGGCGGCCCCTCGACCGCGAACCGGCCGTCCTCCAGCCCGCCGAACGGGCGCATGGCGGCGGCCAGGATCTCGCGCAGCTGGGCCTTGCCCCAGGCCTGCTTGGTCAGGAGCTCGTGGGCCTGCGACAGGGCCAGCAGGCGCGACTCGAACGACTCGTTGAACGCGGCCGGCGAGGTCGCCGTGCGCAGGGTCTGGCTGGCGATCGACTGCACCGAGGCCAGGGTGTTCTTCACCCGGTGGTCCAGCTCGCGCATCAGGAAGGTACGCCGCTCCAGCTCCTTGTTCAGCGAAGCGTGCAGCCGGCCGCTCTCCAGGGCCGCGGCCGTGGCCCGGGCCATGACCTGCAGCTTGGCGACGGTCTCCGCCGGCGGGGTGTGCTCCTTGGCCCAATAGGCGCCCAGGGCCGCGATCGGGTCGCGGGTGCGCACGGGCGTCATCACCAGGCTTTTGACGAAGGTCGGCCGGTAGGCGTCGTGCGGGATCCGGTCGTCCTTGTAGATGTCGGGGATCACCACCGTCTGGCGGTTCAGCATGGCCCAGCCGGAGATGCAGGCCGTCAGCGGAAAGCGCTTGCCCTTCCACAGCGGGCCGATGGCGTCTTCGTCCAGGTACCAGCAGCACTCGTTGTCGCGCAGGACGAACGCCACCCCGTCGGCCCCGGAAATCCGGCGCGCCGACGAGCGGACCACGGCGGCCACCTCGTCGATCGTGCGGGTCGCCGACAGCTCCTCGATCGTCTCGACCAGCGTCAGCAGCGCAGAATCGTCTTCGCCGCCCGACAAGTCGTGTTCGGCAATGTCCAACATACGGATTGACGCTCGCGGGGCTACTTGAGCCAAAGCCTAGCACGCGTCGGGGGGACAACAACAAGAGGCGTTGCGCCGCACAGGCTTACTCCCGGTTGCCGGGAAGGTTAACAAAGTCCTTTCGCGAACCGGCAGCCGAAGGAGATCAAGGCTTTGTAGCGCTACCGTTTGCAGGCGGCGGCGGTCGACATGCGCTCAACTTGCGACAATCCGCCGCGCCGTCGCTCCAGCCGGGCTTCGCACCCGCCGCAACATGCGCTATGCACCCCGGGCCGCGCCACGCGGCCCGGTAGCTCAGCAGGATAGAGCAGCGCTTTCCTAAAGCGAAGGTCGGGGGTTCGAGTCCCTCCCGGGCCGCCATGGGCGGAAAATTCTGCATATTCTTCAAATCCTTGAACGTCTTTTTGTCTAACGCTGAAGGCGGTTAGACAATTTTTGATCGGGCTTCTTTCGCGTAGGGCTGGCTATTCGGCCATTCTCCGCCTGCCTTGCGCCAGCCGGACCTTTTCCATGGCGGCTAGTGCGTTCGTTTTCTGACTGGCCGCGGCGGTGTAGCGCTGGACCTCCGCCATCGATTTATGACCGGTGACCGCCATAATCTCATGGGCCGTGCAGCCCGCGTCGGCCATACGAACGGCGGCGACCTTTCTCAGGCCATGAGCCGTGCAACCAGACAAACCAGCCTGTTTAGCAAGGTCGGAAAACCACTTGCTAAAGCCCTTCTCTGAGTACGGCTCACCGTAATGCGTCTGGAGAAACATCAACCCTGAACCATCGGCTGCCTGGATCGAGCGCTCCAGAGCGGGATGAACAGGAATCGAAAGCAGTGCGCGCGTCTTCGACTGCCGGACCAAAATTGTTCCGTCGTTCATCTGCCCTCGCGCCATGAGCCGCACGTCAGCACTGCGTTGGCCAGTGTATTGAAGCAGGTCCAGGGCCAGCCGTTGCTTTGTGCCGACCAGCCAACGCGCTTCGAACTGGGCGACTTCCTCCTCCGACCAAGTATGGAAGCCTTCGGACCACGCTTTCAGCTTCTTCACCTTCGAAGCCTCATTGTGCTCGATCCATTCGCGTTCAACCGCGAACTCGAGAAGGGCACGCAGGGTTTTCAGGCGGTTGTTGGCCGCATGAGGCGTCGTGACCTTCATATCCATCATTTGGCGGATGTGCGTGGCCCGGATGTCTGCAACGCGCAGGTGCCCGTCCTCCAGCCTAAAGCGCTCGATTTCGCCCCGCCGAGAACGCTGGGTCGCCGGTCTCAGAAGGGCAAAACTGGATGACGCATAGTAGGCGGCGATCAGCGCATTGAATGTGCCCGGTGCACTCCGCTCGCCTCCGACTGGCCTGCGCTCACCCGCTAACGCCGATCGATACCAGTCATCCCATTCACGCGTGCCGAAGGAGGCGCCAGTCTGGAGATCAACGCCATCTCGCCTAAACCTCCAGCGCCACTTCTGCCTTACATCCTTGTATCGGGTTACCCATGGAGGCCTTTTCCTAGGCACCGTACTTCCGGTCGAAACCGTTCCCTGACAGCTCGGAACGCGAAGCAGCACTAGCTGCTCGAACTCGGATTTCGCCAGCGGGGGTAAGAACGACCTCAGCAACAGCGAGACCCGCGTCCAGCGCCCCCTTCACGGCTCGCTTGAGATCGCCTTGCCTGAAGGCAGCAGGTCCCCGGCTCATTGAGACCACCCGTTCATTCGACGGGATGAGAATGGCCAGCGAAGCGCCTTCGAAGGCGCTGCGGGTGTCGTGGGCTCCATGTGAACTCCTCTGCCGCCGCCAGAGTGACGCGGTGCAAGGAAGCTCAAACCGAGCGACGCAGTTTTCAAGCCTCAACAGCCAGAAAAATGCGCCTCATTTTGAGATTTACACAGCAAATCGACAGAGAGCCCGTTTAAACGCCCTCAATTGAGAGCGTTTAAACGGGCTGCATCGCAAGTAAATAGACGAAATAGAGAAATGCAAACTTCGAATTTTGCGCCGCTTTCACGATCAACTACATCGGCGACAGCGTCGGGAAAATCGCACCTTTCGAACCGAATGACCTTGCCCCCCCACCGGGCCAATCAGGGCCACCATTTCAGAAAACCGAGCAGAGCGATAAAGCCCGCCGCGAAAAGCGCCCCGACAACAGGACTGGCGACAATCAGCAGACGCATGCGCATCGGGAGGGCGGGCTCCATAAGCTGACGCTCCAAGCGCACGCGATAGGCGCGGTATTGCTCCGGGGTCATCGCGGCTGTCGCCGGGGGTGAGATTGGGAAAGCGCGGCGAGTGATGGCGTGAACGGCCAACCGGGCAAAATCCGCTTTACCGCCGAGTAGCGAACCAGCGGGAGATCGAGAACGCAGGCGAGGACGTCGAGAGAGCTTTGAGAGAAGAAACGACCAACGCTCGCGCATAATGGCTTCACCTCGTTTGAAAACAGCAGACGCTATAGCATCTAAACCAAAACGAGCATCCTCCGACACCAACGCAACCAAAGGATCACATCAAGACCAGAAAGTGCATCGTACTTGCATCGTACTTGCATCGTACTTGCATCGTACTTGCATCAAAGTCGCATCGTACTTGCATCACATTGACGATCAAGCACGACGACCTCGCCCGCAGACGCCGATGGCAAGCCATCGGCAT
>JASGDR010000537.1:0-6604 GCA_047607095.1 Caulobacter sp. | reverse complement strand
CTCCGAAGATCGGACCAAGGCCATCAAGCCTTGGACCGACAGCTACAACCTCGAACGCCCACACTCAGGCATCAAAGGCCTCACGCCCTGGCAGCGTGCGAACAACCTTCTTGGAAACGACACCTAGATCGCGCGAGAGACAGACGCGGCCTGAACCGGGTCCCGACGGCGCCTCATCCGGAAAGAACGCCGCCTCTCACCCTCCCACCGCTTCGCGGCGGGCCCCTCCCTCTCTCGCAGAGAGAAGGATTTAGGGTCAGATCGACATCCGCATGATCTCTTGATAGGCCGAGATCACCTGGTCGCGGATCGAGATCACGGTCTCCAGGCTGGCTTCGGCCGACGAGATGGCGGTGACGACGTCGATCATCTCGGCCTTGCCGGCGGCCTGCTGGGCGATCTTGTGCTCGGCCTGGCGCGAGGCCTGGACCGTGTCGGTCATGGCCGACTTCAGCATGTCGCCGAAGTCCATCTTCTTGGGTTCGCTGACGCTGGGGCTGAGCGACAGCGGCGTCGCGCCCGTGGCGGCGTAGGCCTTGGAAGCGGCGAGCGCGGTGATCATCGGCTAGCCCCTACTTCTTCAGGATGTCGAGCGTGCGCGACTGCATGCTGCGCGCGGTCTCGATCACGTTGAGGTTGGCTTCGTAGGCGCGCTGCGCCTCCTTCATGTCCAGCGCCTCGACCAGGGTGTCGACGTTGGGCAGCTTGACGTAGCCCTTGGCGTCGGCGGCCGGGTTGCCGGGGTCGTACTCGGTCTTGAAGTCGCTCTGGTCGCCCTCGACCCGGATCATGTTGACGCCTTCCGCGCCCTCGACCTTGGTCGGGCGGAACACCGGCACCTGGCGGCGATAGGGGTCGCCGCCGGCCGTGCGGGCCGTCGAATTGGCGTTGGCGATGTTCTCGGCGATGATGCGCATGCGGCCCTGCTGGGCCTTCAGGGCGCTGGCCGCCACGGCCATCGCCGCCGCCGACTGGGATCTGATCTCGGCCATCTAGCGGGTCCTCTAGCCGTTAGGCTTGCGCGAAGCGGTGCGGAGCATCGCCAGCGATCGCTGATAGAAGGAAACCGCCGCGTCGTAGTTCATGCGCGCGTCGGTCATCTTGAGCATCTGGTCCTCGAGGCTCACGGCGTTGCCGTCGAGGGTGGTCTCGCTGTCGGCCCCTTCCGGCGAGCGCCATTGGCTCGGCTGGTTGGGCGGGGTCATGTGGCCGCTGCTGGTGGTCAGCATCCGCACCGGCCCCGTCGCGCCGCCCCCGCCGCCGTTGTAGGACGACCCGGTCGCCTGGGCGTCGAGCGAGGCCTGGAAGCTGAAAGCCTTCAGGTCCCGCGGCTGGTAGCCGGGGGTGTCGGCGTTGGCCACGTTCTGGGCGACGACCTTCTGCCGCTCGTTCAGATAGCCGAGCCGGCTCTTGAGCATCGCAAAGAGGGGGATATCGTCGGGACCCATGCGGATCATGGTGAAGAAACAGGGTTAATCCGGCGTTAAGCACCGTGAGGCACACCAGGGATGCGGCGCCTCGCCGCGCCTTTCACGCCCGCCTTTCACATCAGGGATTTCAGCGTCGCGGCCATGGACGTCTTTCTGCTCATCCGCGCCGTCGCGGCCCTGGCCGTCACGCTGGGCCTGATCGGCCTCGCCGCCGTGGCCCTGCGCCGTTTCGGACCCGACGCCCTGAACCGCCTGGTGTCCCAGCGCCGCGAGCGCCGGCTGCGGGTGGTCGAGACCCTGGTCCTCGACCCGGCCCGCCGGCTGGTGCTGTGCCGCCTCGACGGCGAAGAGCGCCTGGTGCTGCTGGGCGAAGGCCGGCTGCTGGACTGGATCCCCGCCGGCGCTCCCGCGCCCTCGCCCGCCCTCACGCCTTCCGCCGAGACCGCCGCCCAGCCGGAGCCCGTCGCCTGATGCGCCTGCTCAAGTCCCTCACCGGCGCCCACCCGCAGGACCTGCGCCGCGCCGCGGCCATCGCCGTGCTGGCCGCCTTCGCCACCACGCTGGGTCCGTCCCTGGCCATGGCCCAGTCGGCGGTCAACGTGAACCTGGGCACCGGCGCCGGCCTGACCGAGCGCGTCGTCCAGCTGGTCGGCCTGCTGACGGTGCTGTCGCTGGCGCCGTCGATCGTCATCATGACGACCTCGTTCGTGCGCATCGTCGTGGTGCTGGGCCTGCTGCGCACAGCCATCGGCGTGCAGCAGAGCCCGCCCAACCCCGTGATCATCAGCCTGGCGCTGTTCCTGACCGCGATCGTCATGGGCCCGACCTTCGAGCAGTCCTACGACGCCGGCGTCAAACCCCTGCTCGACAAGCAGATGGAGCTGCCCCAGGCCTTCGAGGCCGCCGGCGGCCCAGTGAAGACCTTCATGCTGCGCCAGGTCGACGAGGACGATCTGGCGCTGTTCATCCGCCTCTCCAAGATCGAGAAGCCGAAGACCGCCCAGGAGACCCCGCTGAAGGTGGTCACCCCGGCTTTCATGATCTCGGAACTGAAGCGCGCCTTCGAGATCGGCTTCCTGCTGTTCATCCCGTTCCTGGTCATCGACCTGGTGGTGGCCAGCGTGCTGATGAGCATGGGCATGATGATGCTGCCGCCCGCCACGGTCAGCCTGCCGTTCAAGCTGATCTTCTTCGTGCTAGTGGATGGCTGGCGACTCGTCTGCGGCAGCCTGGTGGAAAGCTTCCAGCGCGGCGCCGGCGGCGGTTAAGAACAGTCACCACAGAATAACTGGAACAGAAGACCAAGACCGATGGGCGTTTTCGTACTGGGCTCGATCAATCTGGACGCCGTGGCGCGGGTCGACGACCTGCCGCGGCCGGGCGAGACGGTGGCTGGCCTGTCGCTGGAGCTGTTCCTCGGCGGCAAGGGCGCCAACCAGGCCGTCGCCGCCGCCCGCATGGGCGCGCCCACCCGCCTGATGGGCGCGGTCGGCAAGGACGACAGCGGCTCCAGCCTGAAGGCCAAGCTCGCCGGCTACGGTGTGCAGGTGGCCGACGTCGCCGAGCTGTCGGGCGCCCCCACCGGCCAGGCCCACGTCTGGGTGTCCAACAGCGGCGAGAACATGATCGTCGTCACCGGCGGCGCCAACATGATGATCACGCCCCAGCAGGTGGCCGCCACCCCGCTGGAAGGCCAGCGCGTGCTGCTGGCCCAGCTGGAGACCCCGGCCGCCGCCATCGAGGCCCTGTTCAAGGCCGGCGCGGCCAAGGGCGGCCTGCGGGTGCTGAACGCCGCCCCGGCCCTGCCCCAGGGCGCGGCCCTGTTCCCGCTGACCGACATCCTGATCCTCAATCAGACAGAGCTGGCCACCTACGCCCGCCTCGACCACGAGCCGGCCAAGCTGGAAGAGGTGTCCAAGGCCGCCCGCAAGCTGATGAGCCGCCCGGATCAGACGATCATCGTCACCCTGGGCTCGTCGGGCGTCGCCGCCATCCGTCGCGACGAGGCCTTCCTGGTCGAGGGCCGCAAGGTCAAGGCGGTCGACACCGTCGGGGCCGGCGACTGCTTCTGCGGCGCCCTGGCCGCGGGCCTGGCCGCCAATCTCGACCTGCGCGAGGCCGTCGAACAGGCCAACGCCGCCGCCGCCCTCTCGGTGCAGAAGCCGGGCGCCGCCCCGTCGATGCCGGGCAAGCGCGAAGTCGAACAGTTCCTGGAGGGCTGAAGCCCTCCCTCGCCGGGAAGGAACCGCCCTCGTGGACAAGCTGACGCCGAAGATCGGCCTCTGGGCCGCGATCGTGTTCTCCAGCCTTGGCCTGGGCATGCTGATCGTGGCGACCGGGGGCCGGCGCCACGCGCCGCGACAGTGGGCGGATCAGGCCGGGATCGACCTCGACGCCTGGCTGGCCCTGGGGGGCATATTCCTGGTCGGCGGCCTGGTCCTGCTCGCCATCTGCCGCTGGCCCGCGCAAAAGTAGCGACGCCGCCGGCCGTCACGCCGCGAAGAAATCCACGATCGCCCGCGCGAAGGCCGGGCCGGCCACCGCGGTGCGGTGATCCCCGCCCACCAGCAGCGAGCGCGCGCCGGGGATCGCCGCCGCCAGCCTGTCGGGATGCACGGCCAGCGGATCGTCGTCGCCGGCTATCACCAGGGTCGGCGCCGTGATGGCGCCCAGCGCGATCGGCTTGGCGTGGACGACGCTGGCCTGGGCCGCCAGGGCCTTGCGGTCGGCCCCGATGGCGTCGGCGAACAGGCGGAAGGGCGCGGCCGCCGGATGGCGGATGGTCGAGGGATCCTCGGTCAGCAACGCCTGGACGATGGCGTCGCTGGGCACGTGCCGGGTGTCGACCCCGCCGGTGGCCACGACGCCCTCGCCCACCCCGCCCGTGACCAGCCGGCGCACGCGCGGCTCCTGGCTGGCGCAGATCAGGGACACGATCGCTCCCATCGAATAGCCGGCCAGGTCGATCGCGGGGACGCCCAGATGGTCGATCAGCTCGGCCACGTCGCGCGCCATTCGCGCCTCGCCGTAGAAGGCCGGATCATGCGGCTTGTCCGAGGCGCCGTGGCCGCGCGCGTCGATCGCCACCACCTTGCGCCCCGCCGCGACCAGGGCGTCGACCACGCCCGGCCCCTTCCAGTTGATCAGGCCGCTGGCCGAAAAGCCGTGGTGCAGCACGACCGGCGGCCGCACCTCGTCCTCGCCCCAGACCTGATAGGCGATCGACAGGCCGTCGGAGGTCGTGAAGCTGGGCATGGCGCTCACCGAAATTCAAACGATCGTTTCGATTGCTAGCGCAGCGGGGCGCTGGGCGCAACTTGAGGTCAAGCTTGCCAAGCTCGCCTCCGGAACATCAAAGTTGGCCAGATCAAAGGCTGGAACCGCCCCACGGGCAGAAACCTCATCCTGAGCCTGTCGAAGGACGAGGAACACGCAGAGCGCTGGGTGTGCGCCGATCAGGCCGCGCGGATGCCGCTGAACGAGCCTTCGGCCTGGGCGCCGACGACGGCGTCGTAACCCAGGATCATGTCGACGTCCTTGCCGTTGCTGGCCAGCGGCAGGCGCAGCCACAGGATCGAGACGTGCGGCGCGCCGCGCCAGGCCAGGCTGTGCACGCCGACGCCCGGACGACGCTCGTCGACCACCTTGTCCAGCTCCTTACGCCAGTATTCGGCGGCGGCGGAGTTGTAGACCTCGTCCAGCTTGCGGCCGGTGATCTCGCGGCCATAGACGCCGTAGAGGCCGGTGCCGGCCAGGCGCATCCGATAGTCGCGCGGCTCGCGCACGACATCGGTCAGACTGACGGTCGGAAGCAGGCGCTTGATGCCGGAAGGGTGAAGATCGATACGCGCAGGCAGGTTCGCCCCGCGGCGCAGGGACGCCCAGTAAGCGAACATTTCCTGATGAGCGCGCGCCGCCGTGGCGGATGCGCTCAATTGCGCGGACATCTTCAGAGTCCTTAACAAGCCTTTGGAATCACGGTGATTCACCGCTCGTTCACTATGTCTTAAGCCCCGAATCGGCGGAAGCGAAAAATCGCGTTCGCCAACAAAGATTCTGCTGGCGAGTCAATCTGGAAGCACAACGCCCGGCCGCTGGAACAGCTGCCGGGCGTCATGATTTTCGCCTGAGCTTAACCACAAGCGATTGATTGATTTAAGGTAAATGAACGCTCAGACTCACCCCTTGCGGGCGCCGCGCGCGCCCCGCCCGGTCTGGCCGAGGCCCATCTGGCGGGCGAGCTCGGAGCGGGCCTTGGCGTAGTTCGGCGCAACCATCGGATAGTCCGAAGGCAGGCCCCACTTCTCACGGTAGTCCTCGGGGCTCAGATCGTACTGCGTGCGCAGATGGCGCTTCAGCGATTTGAACCGCCGCCCGTCCTCCAGGCAGACGATGTAGTCGGGCGTCACCGAACGCCGCACCGGCACCGCCGGCTCCTTGGGCTCGGCCGCGGCCGCCTGCGGCGCGCCGACGGCGGCCAGGGCGCCGTGCACGCTGCGGATCAGGGCCGGCATGTCGGCCGCCGCCACCGCGTTGCCGCCCACGAAGGCGGCGACGATGCTCGCGGTCAGTTCGACCAGGGGAATGTCTTCTTCCATTATGCCGCTCCCGTTCATTCTGTTTTCTTGCGACCGGCGCACATCAGCCCGCGCCCGAAGTCCCCACATGGATAAGCTTGCCAGTAAAGTCTATCAATAGCTGATTCCATGGAATATTGATTGGCGGATACCCGACATAGAATCTCTGGCAACTTAAGGTCGTGAGTCGAAATTCACATTTCTCTGCAAGTTGACTGAACACGTTCAACCAACCTGACCGGGCCGCTAGGGTATTGCGTCGCCTTCGCAAGACGAGCGTGAAGCGCCCCCCTCGAAGGGGAAGGATTGGGATGGAGCAGGCTGTTCCACCCCCACTCCCGCCTCCCTCGCCCCTGTGGCGAGCCAAGAAACGGGGCGCACTGCATGGAGAAGGGGTGAAGGGCGGAAGAGGCCCGCGCGCCCCGGCCTGAGGGATAACGATCGCGCGGGGCGTCAGCGCTTCGTCGAAACGGTACTTAAGATCTCACACATCCGGGCGAGGCCCGGACGCCCCGCGCGATCGTTATCCCTCAGGCCGGGGCGCGCGGGCCTCTTCCGCCCTTCACCCCTTCTCCATGCAGTGCGCCCCGTTTCTTG